>CAZYYV010000042.1:0-21958 GCA_964651295.1 uncultured Bacteroides sp. | reverse complement strand
AGAAAATAAAGCAAGAAGTACTCGAATACATAGACGTCGTCTACTTCGCCCCCGCCGAATCAGAGGAAGAATCCCCGCCTCCAAAGTCTAAACTCCTAAACCCTAAACTTTTAAACGAGCTTGACAACGTCAAGCTCCCCCAAGCGGCAGCTGCCCCCGCGGTTAAAAGCCAAATCGGCAGCAAGAGTACATTGACATTTTGGAAAAATTTGGGAAAGCAACACCGCGGCGCGAATATTCACTCTATCGAACCAACCGACGATAAGTGTAAATCAACGTAGGCGGCAACAATAGCAATAGTGTCCACCAAGGACCTATGGTATAGTAACCAACTACAGCACAAGCAACTACTACCAACGATAAAAGTGTAAGACGACTTATACCGGTGCGTAGACGTATGCTATAACGATGACGGCAGACCAGGTAGACTACTGCAAAATAGAATGCATACCACAACAAATACGCCCATCCTAGTCCGCTAAACGTCCAATTAGCAAACAATGGTATATATAACGCTAGATATGCTATTGCACTAAGTGTCTCGGTCAAAATATAAATGCGCCCATCGCCTTTTGCTAAGATAACGTAAGCCATACACCACGAGACTGCCCTAAATATCACTCCGGTAGCTCCAACTACTACAAACGGAAGTGCTGATAAAAAATCGGGAGTATATAATATCCGCATTATCACCTCACTAAAACAAATAAAGCACACGGCTACTGGCATTAGCACAAGCAACGCTATCTTGATTTCGTGCGAAACTACAACCTCCGCTCGATGGCGATGGCGGATTACTGACGATAATCGAGGATAATATTCCATCGTTATTGCGTTGAATATCAAACCAACATATGTATTTACCAACGTATAGCCCGACTGATAAAATCCCACAGTCGTTTCTCCATAGTTAAGGTTTAGGTAGACTATAAAGAGATTTGATGACAATAGCGACACAAAACCACTTACCGTCATATAAAAACCGAGGCCTAGCATTCCCCTACCCTCTTGCCACGCTTCGCGGATAGTTACTCGAATTTGCGGAACATCCTTTACTCTAAAAAAATAAGCTATCAAAGCGCCTAGTGCTGTACTTAGCAAAAGAAGCGGCACAATACCATCCAGACGAAAAAAATAAAATAGGGGCACTGCACACGTTATAAGCCCTATAGCAGTCCACAACGAACATTTTGCTAGGGGCTTAAGGCGATCGTAGCCGCGCATTATCGATAGTTCTCCATTCGTATACGATACGGCAAGAACTAGGAACGACAATGCTACATAAGTCCATGTATGCTCTCCATCGCCGAATGCAAATCGACTTATAAAAGGCGACATCAGAACTACGAAAACTAATCCGATAACGCCCAACAGAATCGCCAATTTGCGTACTACGGCAACTGTTTGAGGCCCTCGAACGGCATCTGCACGATTTTGTGAAAGGTCGCGAACCGACGTCTGTGATAGATTCAGCTGTGCCGTCTGTGATATTAAATCTATGGTCGAATTGTAAATTGTTAGCAATCCGACTCCCAACGGTCCAATCCACAGGGCGGCTAACTTTGTTCGTACTACAGAACAAAGAATCGTTACCACCTGAACGCCACCAAAGACGCTCAATGCCTTGAGAACCTTCGATGTTGTTACTGATTTATGACCGGTTGATGCCATAGGCTAACGCAGCCAATCGTTAGGATTTAATTTTTCGATTTCATGACGCACCTCAAAGTGCAGACGGGTACGGTTGTCATCTAGCGGATCGGAATAAATCTTTCCTAGCGCCTGTCCGGTCTTAACCTGCTGACCCTTATGCACCGCCAACTCTGAGATACCGGCATACACGGTAAGATATTCGCCATGACGAACTAATACCACATTATGGTAGCCATCCATAACTATAACCATCGATACAACACCGGGATAAACAGCCAATGCCGACGATCCGGGTGATGTTTCTATATCAATACCGTTATTCTGAACCTGGACCTTTGAAAAGTCCTTATGTGTATGCCGACCAAAGTCCGACACTATCATCGCACTTCCACTTACGGGCATAGGCAATTTACCCTTTGCAGCTGCAAAATTTGCTGCATCTGCAGGCATTTCAACGGAGTTCGAAGGCTTCTTTGCTTCCGGCTTCTTCTCCGGTTTATTCGATGGTTCACTGCTGCTCTGACCGGTCTTTGCAGCCTCTTTTTTGGCCTTTTCTTCTGCCTCTCGACGTTTACGTTCTGCTTCAGCAGCTGCACGAGCTTCTTCTTCGATGATTTTATTCAATTCTTCATCGAGACGGCGCGCTTGCGCCTGTTGCTCTTTCAATGCTTGCTCTAACTGACGACCTTGACCGCGCAGCTTTTTCACCAACGCATCCGACTCGTCCTGCGACGATTGCAAACGACGCTTCTGAATCTTCAAGTCGGCTAAAACCTTTCCAACTCGTTTTTTCACCACATCTAGCTCCTGCTTTTGCCTATCTAGACGGTCGGCTTCTACTCGAAGCTCTGCGGCCTTTTCCGTTTGCCACTTACCCAGCTCTTCTAGGTATCGCATACGTTTGCGTGCCTCTGTGAATGATTTTGCCGAAAAGACAAAAGCTGTCGACGACGATATCTGTCTCTGACGTCGAAGATTACGGAGCGACGAACCATAAGAATCCTTAAGCAGACTAATTCGAGTTTCGGTAATTGCAATACTATCTACCAAAATTTTAACTCGAGAGGCCACTGAGTCGTGTTGTCGCTGAAGATTCTTTATCTTTGAATCTGCTTCGCTTATTTCTGCTCCTAGCGACTCATACCGAGCTATCTGACGCCGAACCTTGTCGACATTCGATTGAATATCGCTCTTTGTCTTATTGATTTTTCGTTGATTCTCTTGTTTCTCCTGACGCACAGTTTTCGACGTCCGTCGCGGCTCTGAGTAAACAGGCCCCGCAACGAATAACGCCAAAACAAAGATTAGCAGGAGTCGACGCATTTACGTTTTTAGATACTCTTTATAATATTATAAATCTGCTCTGTACTGATGCGCTTTGCGCTAAAGGGGATATTAGGGCGCTTGGGGGTGGTGCCGGTATTCCACGATGCGCGGCCGGGGGTTAACGATACTTCTGCAGCCAACTCAAAGCGATCGGCGCGTCCTTGCACTTGCATTTTCGATGCTATAAGGCCGGCTTCACTTTCTACCGACTTTGAATATTCTGCGCTAAGAAGATGCGCTCCCTGCTCTATATTAACCGAAAAAAGTCGAGGCAAGCCCAGGGCAGCATCATTGGGCGACACTGCTATATACTTCCAATTAAGACCTTTAACGGCTTTTTTAGGCGCAATTTCCACTCCGGAAAAGTCTTCTAGCCCTGCTCCAAGCTGATACTCCGAGATATTGAAAACTTTTGCTGATACTTCTGTTGCAGCTCCCTTGCCTGGTTCGCAAGCCTGTCCAAGCACAAGGCTCTGCAAGTCGCTCAGGCTCAACCCGAATGCTTCTTGGAACTTCGCCATCGACTCGGTATAGTAGACTCCCATAGGCTTCGACACGATCAGAACTGAGTCGTTATCTGCATAGAGGCTCGCTGCTTCGATGAAAAACATCTTCATTGTCAATGCTACCGACCGTCCGTAATTCATACTAAGCGTTCCGGACACGGAAAGATTCTTGGGGCGAGTAACATTTACCTTCACCGGCATACTTACATCTGTCCATGCAGCATAACCGCTCGTCATCTCTTTGAAATCATCGATAGCTGTATGACTCAACGAACGTAGAGGCGCGCTCGTCATTGACGATGACGCTTCCTTCGAGCTTTTACATGCCGTGAATCCGAGAACGAATGCAATTGCAATGGCTGCAATAATGAATAGTTGTTTATTGTTATTCATCGAAATCAAAAAAGATTGTTTTATTTTCTACCTTTTTGCGAATCAACTCGTTTTCCGGCTCTAGGTCTAGAGCTCTCTTCCAGAATCCGAGCGCTTCGCGCGGTTCTCCATTCATAAAATATATGTCGCCGGCATGATCTAAAACCTCTGCCGATATTTCATCTTCTTCACTTTCGCCCTTCGACTCATCTGCATCATCAATGCTATGCTCTATTGCTTTATCTATCATCTCGCGGGCTTTCGCATAGTCCTTCTTCTTAAAAAGTACCCAGGCATAAGTATCGAGGAATGTTGGATTCTCCGGTTGTGCTGCTGTGGCTATCGACGCATAAAGTTCGGCTCGTCCGAGATTTGACCCTTCGACTGCCATAAAATAGGCGCAATTATTCATAGCCATATAATTGTCGGAGTTAAACTCTATTGCCGTGTCATACGCGGCATAAGCGCTATCGCGCTCGCCTATTTTGTAGAGGAAATCTCCTTTTGTCGCAAAAAACGACGACTTTAACACCTTATCATTCGACTTTGACAAGTCTACTTGACCCATATAATCAACCGCCTCTTGAATACTATCTGTTTGTGCCAAGCCCAATGCTCCATAAAGAACGAAAAGCGGATCGCCGGGATAGTAGTTCAATGCCTTGCGGGATGCCAATACAATTTCTTTTGAACGCATTAGCGACATATTCGCACTCAAAAGATTAATCCAGATTTGTGGCTGATTTGGATCTAGGTCTAGACTATACTGTGCTTGCTCGGCAGCTCCAACATAATCAGCTATCTCTCCTTTATAGCCGCCATATAGCGCATGGACACTTGCTTCGCCTGGATTTACTTCGAGTAGAGTCTCAAACATTTGGTCTATTCGAGAACGCTGAAGCGAATCTGTATATAGCTTAACTACATAGTCTGAAAGTAGCTGCATCTTTTCGGGGAGTTCAACATTCTGCGATTGAAGGGCACGAAATACCTCTCGGTCATAAGCTACACTATCTCCTTGTGTATGGAAAAACTCTGCCCGAGCAAGATACACTGCCCCATTTGTTGTATCGGCTGCCTCGGCACGATCAAAATATCGAAGAGCGGAATCCGGCTTGTTGAAATACTCAAATACCTGACCTATAAAAATATTTGCATCTACATCACCAGGGGCGGCTTCTGCAAGTGCCTCCAACGACTGTTCGGCTGCGATAGTATCGTTTCGCATCGCCAATGCTCGTACTTTCTGAGCTGTTACATTCAATGTCGGCCCGAGTGTTGACTCTAGACGGTCATAAATTGCTATCGCTCGGTCGAAATCCGATCGCTCTAGTGTCGTATTATAGCGCATCAGAAGAGCATTTGCCAACTCCATCGCCGGGTCGGTACGCGATGGCAAGATACTATCCAATAGGGCCCAAACAGCAACTACATCGTCATATCTGCCAAGATAGCGTGCCATATTCACATAAGGCGTATAGTACGATTGCTCTGTTGGGGTTGCCTCAAAGCGCTTAGCCAAACGATCATAGGCTTCTTCAATAAGAAGAGAGTCGTTCGACATCGTCAACTCTGCCTCTGCCATCGCTCCGGCTATATAGGGATCTTCCGGTGTAAGCGATGATGCTCGTCGAAGTAGCATATAATAATCATCTACTTTGCCTTCTGTGAGTGCATTTGTTGCTTCTAGATAGATATACTCGGCTTTTTTAACATCTTGTTCTCTTGCTAATCTATCCCGTGCTGATGCAACGAAAGCCACCGCCACTATGGCGACAGCTATCATCATAAAAGTGATTCTATGCAAATTATGCTTCACAACAAGATAAATAATTCAAAAGGCAAAACTCGACAAGCGTTATTTAACGCCTGAATGACCGAACCCGCCCTCGCCTCGCTCGCTTTCTTCTAGACTATTGGCCGGTTGCCACTCGATTTGCTCGTATTTTGCCAAAACCATCTGACAAACACGATCGCCACGATTGACTGTAAACGCGTCTTTGGAATGGTTGATAAGAATCACTCCGATTTCGCCGCGATAGTCAGCATCAATAGTACCGGGACTATTAAGAACGGTGATTCCGCTACGATAAGCAAGTCCGGAGCGAGGACGAATCTGTAATTCATATCCGGCCGGTAATTCGACTCTCAAGCCGGTCGGAATGAGGGTACGCTCGCCGGGAGCTATTGTTACAGGCTCTTCAAGCGCTGCTCGCACGTCCATACCTGCCGACAAAGCGGTCGCGTATGACGGCAGGTCGAAGCCTGATGTATTTACTATCTTGACTTGTGCCATAATTAAGGTTATAAGTTGACGCGGCGTGTCGTTCCAGCGCCTTTGAGAATATAAATACCGCGGTTGCCGATACGTAGTCGGACGAGACCGGGCGATATGGTATGGCTCGTCACCAACTGTCCCAAGATGGTGAACACTTCAACTTTAACTGTCGCATCTGTACTGACATACACCAATCCATCACGAACTTCAACCTCAAATGCCGGTTGATTGCTATCAGAATTCACTGGCATCTCGCTACTGCGGTCATTTACTCGCACGACTTCCCACATGGGTGCTTTTGCTGCGGCGAATACATCGGGCGACATCGCCACAATCACCACGGCAAGCACTACTGCGCTGAAGATTCGACGGATATATAACGACAGTGCTTTCATAGCCTATCAACGCTGTGGGATGATGCTTAGTTCGCCTGCTATCGGGAGTGCTAAGCGGCGCGACACTTCATCCTTATCAAGACCGAGCCCAAAGAGATACATCATCTTTGTGATTGCGGCCTCGAATGTTAGGTCATGACCGGGTATTACTCCGGCGGATGCTAGATAATCGCCTCCCATATAGCGGCTTGTATGAACTCCTCCGTTGACACACTGAGTAACATTGAGTATTACAACACCTCGTTCGATTGCATCACGGATTGCATCGATAAACCACTTTTGAGTCGGTCCGTTGCCGGCGCCATAAGTACGAAGAACAATACCTTTAATACCGGGAGCGCTGAGCTGGTAGCGTAGCACACTCTCATTCAAACCCGGAAAGAGGTCAATCGACATCACCTGTGTATCAAGTTCATAGCGAGGCTCTAGAGGCAATGCTCTATGTATTTTTCGAAGCGCATCGTGGTCGAACTGAATACCCAAGCCGATTTTGGCTAGTGCGGGATAGTTATTACTATTGAACGCATTGAAATTGTCGGCACTCTGCTTGGTCGAGCGGTTGCCTCGCCATAGGTAGTTCTCAAAAAGGATAGCAACCTCGCGCACTGTCGGGCAGCCGGCTTCATCGCGGTCGGCTGCTATCTGAAGAGCGGTGATAAGGTTTTCTTCACCGTCGGTACGGACTTCTCCAATCGGCAACTGCGAACCGGTAATGATTACCGGCTTACAAAGGTTGCCGAGCATAAACGACAGCGCCGACGCTGTATATGCCATCGTATCAGTCCCATGAAGCACTACGAAGCCATCGTATTTGGCATAGTTGTCTGCTATGCTTCGGGCAATCGACTGCCAGTGTCGGACGTCCATATCCGACGAATCAATCGGTGGATTGAATTGGATATTATCGATGTCATAATCGAGCATCTTCACCTTGGGCACATTTTCCATCAAGTGGGAGAAATCGAATGGCTTCAGCGCTTTTGTCGCCGGATCTTCGATCATGCCTATGGTGCCGCCGGTATATACGATGAGAATACGTGGCTTCATGGAGGATTGACTGGATTATTTAATTATTTCACTTGAGCTCCGGGGGTGGCGGGAGATGTTGGTCCGGCTACTACGAGCGAGCCGTCTGCATTTAGGGCTGATAGAATCATTCCCTGCGATACCACTCCGCGAATCTTGGCTGGGGCGAGGTTGGCTATAAAGATAACTTGCTTGCCGATAAGTTGTTCTGGCTTGTAGTGCTGCGCAATACCCGAAACAATCACACGATGTGAAGGTGTTCCATCATCGATAACGAAACGAAGTAGCTTGTTTGCCTTAGGCACTGCTTCACACTCAAGAACGGTACCTACGCGGAGGTCGAGCTTTGCGAAGTCATCGATAGATACTTCAGGCTGAACGGGTTCGGGTTCAAATGCCGCAACTGTATTCTGCTTCTTGATCTCTTCGAGGCGATCGGTCTGCGCTTTGATTGCTTCGTCATCAATTTTTTCGAAGAGAAGTTCGGGCTGACCGAGAGTTGTACCGGATGCGATGATTTTATCTGATCCGATAAGAGTCCAATCTGGCTTGAGGCCTCCGAGGATAGCACAAAGTTTCTCACTCATAAACGGCATAAACGGTTCCATTACCACGGCAATAGATGCACACATCTGAACACAGAGGTTTAGAACAGTCTTAACTCGTTCGGGATCGGTCTTTACTGCCTTCCACGGCTCACAATCCTGGAGATATTTATTACCTAAACGAGCAAACGACATTGCATCCTTGAGTGCTTCTCGGAAGTGGAATGTCTCAAGATTTTCGGTGAGCGATGCACGAAGTGATTCCATTTCGGCAATAGCTTCTCGGTCTACTTCTTCGTAAGCACCACATTCGGGCACTACTCCTCCATAATATTTGTGAGTAAGTACTACTACTCGGTTAACAAAGTTGCCAAGAATTGCTACAAGTTCGTTGTTATTACGAGCTTGGAAGTCGCGCCAAGTGAAGTCGTTATCTTTTGTTTCGGGCGCATTGGCTGTGAGTACGTAGCGAAGTACATCCTGCTTTCCGGGGAAATCTGTGAGGTATTCGTGGAGCCAAACTGCCCAGTTGCGAGAGGTCGAAATCTTATCACCTTCGAGGTTAAGGAACTCGTTCGCGGGTACATTATCGGGCAACTGGAAGTTGTCGCCGTATGCCATAAGCATCGATGGGAATACGATACAGTGGAATACGATGTTATCTTTACCGATAAAGTTGATTACGCGGGTCTCGGGGTCTTTCCACCAAGTTTCCCAGCTATCAGGAAGGAGTTCTTTTGTATTTGAGATATATCCGATAGGTGCATCAAACCATACGTAGAGCACTTTGCCATCTGCACCTTCTACGGGCACTGGCACACCCCACGAGAGGTCGCGCGACACGGCACGAGGCTGCAAACCCATGTCGAGCCATGATTTGCACTGTCCGTAAACGTTCGATTTCCATTCCTTATGACCTTCAAGAATCCATTCGCGAAGTGTCGGTTCCCACTTATCGAGGGGGAGATACCAGTGTTTGGTCTCTTTAAGAACGGGTGTAGCTCCGGTGATAGTCGAACGAGGATTGATAAGGTCGGTTGCATTGAGCGATGTACCACAAGCTTCACACTGGTCGCCATAAGCACCCTGATTGTGGCAGTGAGGACACTCTCCGGTTACATAGCGGTCGGCAAGGAACTGACCGGCTTCGGGGTCATAGAGCTGCTCTGAACTCTTCTCGATAAATTCGCCCTTATCGTAGAGACGACGGAAGAATTCCGATGCTGTTTCGTGGTGAATCTTCGAGGTGGTACGCGAATAGATGTCGAACGAAATACCGAGTTCTTCGAACGACTTCTTAATCAACGCGTGATAGCGGTCTACAATATCTTGAGGTGTTACTCCTTCTTTGCGAGCTTTGAGAGTGATAGGCACACCATGCTCATCGCTACCGCCAATCATAGTGACGGGGCGACCGCAAAGACGCAAATAACGTGCATAAATATCTGCCGGTACGTATACCCCGGCGAGGTGGCCGATATGAACCGGTCCGTTAGTATAAGGTAGCGCTGTTGTGATAAGTGTGCGCTTATATTCTTTGCTCATAATACTCTATCGGAGGCTTATGTAATTGTTCGTATTTCAAAATGCAAAAGTAATAAAAATTTCTTGGAATCTATTGAAATACCGCTAAAAGTTAATTCCATGCATATATAAAGAGTAAGCCGCAGCGATGTGCCACGGCTTTTTATAGATTTCTTTCTGTTGATTTACCTCTAAAGTTTCTGTGCTATGAAGTCGATGATACGTTGGCAAGCCTTGCCATCGCCATAAGGATTAGCGATAAGGCTATTGGCATGATAGTACACTGAATCATCAATAAACTTGGCGGCTTCTCCAACAATTTTATCCGCATCGGTGCCGACAAGACGAATTGTGCCTGCTGCAAGAGCTTCTGGACGCTCTGTAACTTCGCGCATAACGAGCACCGGTTTACCAAGAGATGGCGCTTCTTCCTGAATACCGCCGCTATCGGTGATAATAAGGTATGAATGCATCATCATATACACAAACGGCAGATATTCAAGAGGTTCGATAAAGTAAACATTCGGAAAGTTTTTACCCTCGAACATCTCAGCTATCGGACGACGCACATTAGGATTAAGGTGCATCGGATATACGAAGTCTATTTCGGGATATGCTGTCGACAAACGCTGAATCGCTCTACATATATTGAGGAAACCCTCTCCGAAGTTTTCTCGACGATGGCCGGTAATAAGCACCATTCGACGGTCGCCGTTAAGAATATTCTTAGTATCATAGCCGATAGCCGCTATATCCGCTCGAAGAGTCTCCGACAATTCAGGATTCGATTTAATTTTCTCAACTACCGTATGAAGCGCATCTATAACTGTATTACCGGTAATAGTAATATCTTTACGATCGACATTCTCTTTCACGAGGTTTTCGGCTGCCATATCTGTGGGTGAGAAATGCAATGTAGCAATACGACCTGTTATGCGACGATTCATTTCTTCAGGCCAAGGCGAATAGATATCTCCGGTACGCAATCCGGCTTCTACGTGGCCTACTGGAATCTGCGCATAGAAGGCACTTAGAGCTGCTGCGGTCGATGTCGACGTATCGCCATGCACGAGCACTAAATCTGGCTTACATTCTGCGAGCACTTCTCGCATTCCCGTAAGGATGCGAGCGGTAACATCATAGAGATCCTGACCAGGCTTCATTATATCGAGGTCGTAATCGGGATGTATATCAAAGAGGTGAAGCACCTGATCGAGCATCTGTCGGTGCTGACCGGTAACCGTAACAATAGTCTCAAACTCATCACTCCGAGCTTGTAGAGCCTTCACCAATGGTGCCATTTTTATTGCCTCGGGACGAGTCCCGAAGATAAGCATCACTTTCTTCATATCGTTAGAACTTTTTAAGGAGCAACCACCACACGAAGGTGAAGTATTTCAGATTTCGCTTAATACGTTTAGGTTGGCGAATCAATCTATAAGCAAACTCTAGATTATGCTCCAGCCACCACTTCGGTGCTCGTTCCACCTTTCCGGTATATACGTCAAAACTACCACCCAAGCCCTGATATACTGCCGTATGCTTTGCAAGCATCTCCGACATAAGGTTTTCTTGAGCTGGCGATCCCATCGCTACGAACACAAAATCGGGACGTTTTTCTGCCACATCATCAATAAGCGCTTGACGCTCTTCGGGCGTGCGAAGATAGCCATCGCGATGACCGACGATGTTAATATCTGGATATTGCTGATAAAGCTTATCGATTGTATTCTTATGCACCTCAGGGGTAGCTCCAATGATGTAGAATGTTCTAGATGTATGGTGGCGCTCGATAATCTTAAGCCACAATTCACATCCGGCAATCTTTTCGCACACAGCACCTTTCTGACGCGCTGCCATTACGGCTCCGGCGCCATCGCAATAGCCTATATTTGCGTTGATAATATCTCGGCTATGGGGGGTGCGACTCGCATTCACGATTTTCTCTGCATTTATGGCGATAAGAATACCCTTCCTGGAATCTGCAAATTCGATTAAATCAGCGGGGTCGCTAAACGGATATACCAATAATCCGCGTAGGTTTACTCTGTTAATATTTGAACCTTGGGTTATGATCATTATTATCGCTTAAAGATGCCGCAAAAGTCAAGGATAACTTTGCTGTCATCCCACGCAAGTGATTTGAAGGGTGTATGTGCTGTTAAAAACACTACTATATCTGCTTCACTGTATGCCGCATCATAGGGAGTAAGAGCAAACGTATCGTGCGATTCCACGTTTGGCTCTACTACAAGAATTTCACTATCTACACAACGAGACAGTACCTCATTAATAATTGCCTTTGCAGGGCTCTCGCGAAGGTCATCGATATCCGGCTTAAATGCCACACCCATCATAGCCACAACAGGTTTGCGACCATGCTTAAGTTCGAACGAAAGTATCGAGTTGATTACTTTTTCAGCGCACCACTCTGCTTTATAGTTATTAATCCGACGTGCTTCGGCAATTATCTTAGCTTCTTCGGGGTACGCCGATGTAATAAAATAAGGATCTACTGCTATACAGTGTCCACCAACGCCACAACCCGGCTGAAGGATATTAACGCGAGGGTGCTTATTTGCTAGATTTATAAGATCCCACACATTGATACCCGCCTTATCACAGATAAGCGACAATTCATTCGCAAATGCAATCTGAACATCTCGACTGGAATTTTCTGTGAGTTTGCACATCTCGGCTGTACGCGCATTGGTTGGATGAAGCTGACCCTTTACAAACTGAGCATAGAACTCTATTGCTTTCTGTGTCGACGCTTCATTAACGCCACCGATAACGCGGTCGTTATGCACCAATTCATAGATTACATTACCGGGAAGAACACGTTCGGGGCAATATGCGATATATATTCTATCTTTTAATTCAGGACGCAAAGTATAAATCAAATCTGCCATCAACTCGGTCGTTCCGATTGGAGATGTTGATTCGATTACGTAAAGGTCTCCTTCTTTAAGCAAGGGAATTACTGCCTTGGTTGCAGCTTCCACATAGGATATATCAGGCTGGTGGTCGCCCTTAAAAGGTGTGGGGACCACCATAAAATATGCATCAGATATTTCAGGCTTCAAACAAGCGCGCAACGCACCGGAAGATACAACTTCACGTAGTTTTTCGCCCAAGCCGGGTTCGATGATATGTAGCTCACCGGCGTTAGTCTTCTCAACGACAGTAGGGTTAACATCCACTCCCACTACGTCGATACCATTTCCGGCAGCTATAATGGCCGTTGGGAGACCAATATATCCCAAACCCATAAAGCATGCTTTCATAACTACTTTCCTATTTTTGTGTGTGCAAATTTAGGCATTATTTTACTATTTTGCAAAGCATAGCTTTTTTTTGTACCTTTGCACTTGAAAATGGGACGAATACTTGCAATCGATTTTGGACGTAAACGTTGCGGCATAGCTGCAACAGACCCCTTGCGCATCGTTGCTTCGGGTGTGGCGACAGTTTCTTCAGCCTCTCTTATCGACTTTATACGTAAATACCGCCAAGAAAACGGGATAGACTTTATCGTTGTAGGCGAGCCTCGAGATATGCAAGGACGACCCTCTGAATCCACTCGCTTTCTTAAGCCGGCAATCAACCGTTTGCATAAAGAAATACCCGATTTGCCTATAATTTTCTTCGACGAACGTTTCACTTCCGTTTTAGCTCATAAAGCAATGCTCGATGGCGGTTTGGGCAAAATGGCTCGGCGCGACAAGGCGCTAGTCGATGAAATTTCTGCTACAATTATCCTAAACGATTTTCTTTCGAGCCGTCAGTATCAAGAATTAAAATAAAACACGAAATATATGAAACTCCCGGTATATCTCTACGGCCACCCCGTACTTCGTCAGGTAGCCGAACCACTCCCCACCGATTACCCCGATCTCAAATCTCTCATCAGCCTCATGTTCGAAGCAATGTACGAATCGGAAGGTGTCGGATTGGCTGCGCCTCAGATTGGTAAAAGCATCCGTTTGGTCGTTATCGACGCCGATCCCGTAGCTGAAAGCTTCCCCGAATGTGCCGGACGCAAATTAGTACTTATCAACCCTGAGCTTGAAGTACTTGATGGCGAAACAATCTCGCGTCCCGAAGGTTGCTTAAGCCTTCCGGGTATTTCTGAAAATGTACCGCGCGTTGAGCACATCCGTCTTAAGTGGCTTGACGAAAACCTCGAGCAACACGAAGAGGAAATCTCAGGCTTCTTGGCTCGTATCGTTCAGCACGAATTCGACCATCTCGAAGGCAACGTATTCATCGACCACATTTCGGCCATCCGTCGTCAACTAATTCGTCGAAAACTCAACGATATCGTTACCGGGCGTGTGCGCGTTGACTACCCTGTGCGATACGCACCCTCAGCAAAACGTCGCTAATTCTATTTCAACTGACTATATAACACATTATATAATGGCAGACGATAAAAAAGTAATATTCTCTATGGTGGGTGTGAGCAAAATCTACCCTCCGCAGAAGCAAGTGCTCAAAGACATCTACCTTTCTTTTTTCTATGGTGCCAAAATCGGTATCATCGGTCTTAACGGCTCCGGTAAATCTTCTCTTTTGAAGATTATCGCAGGCATCGACAAGGAATACCAAGGCGAAGTTGTGTTCTCGCCTGGCTATTCGGTAGGATACCTCGAACAGGAACCCAAACTCGACCCAGAAAAGACTGTTGTAGAAGTTGTTCGCGAAGGCGTTAAGCCAATCATGGACCTTCTTGCAGAATTCGACAAGGTAAACGAAGCTTTCGCCGACCCTGACGTACTCGAAGATCCCGACAAGATGGATGCTCTCATCGCACGCCAGGCCGAACTTCAAGATAAACTCGATGCCGCTGATGCGTGGAATATCGACAGCAAGCTCGAACGCGCTATGGACGCTCTCCAGTGTCCGCCGGACGACCAAGTAATCTCAACTCTATCCGGTGGTGAACGTCGCCGAGTTGCTCTCTGCCGTCTTCTCCTCCAACAACCCGACGTGCTACTCCTCGACGAACCTACCAACCACCTCGATGCTGAGTCGATTGATTGGCTCGAGCAGCACCTTCAGCAGTATCCTGGTACTGTAATCGCTATTACTCACGACCGCTACTTCCTCGACCACGTTGCCGGTTGGATTCTCGAACTCGACCGTGGCGAAGGTATTCCCTGGAAAGGCAACTACTCTTCGTGGCTCGACCAAAAGACCAAACGCATGGCTCAGGAAGAAAAACAAGCTTCGAAACGTCGCAAGACCCTCGAACGCGAGCTTGAATGGGTACGTATGGCTCCGAAGGCGCGTCAAGCTAAAGGTAAAGCTCGTCTTAACTCATACGACAAACTTCTCAACGAAGACCAACGTCAACGCGAAGAACGCCTCGAAATATTTATCCCCAACGGTCCCCGTCTTGGCAACAAAGTCATCGAAGCATCGCACCTCGCAAAAGCGTTCGGCAAGAAACAACTCTTCAACGACCTCTCGTTTGCGCTTCCTCCTAATGGCATCGTAGGCGTTATCGGTCCCAATGGTGCAGGTAAAACTACCCTCTTCCGCCTTATCATGGGCCAAGAGACTCCCGACAACGGTACATTCGACGTTGGCGAAACTGTAAAAATTGCCTACGTCGACCAAACTCACCACGACCTATTACCCGAACGCAGCGTCTACGAAGTAATTTCACAAGGCGTTGAGTCGTTCCGCATGGGAGGCCGCGACGTAAATGCTCGCGCTTACCTCTCGCGCTTCAACTTCACCGGTGCCGACCAAGAAAAGAAAATCGGCGTCCTTTCGGGTGGTGAACGCAACCGTCTCCACCTTGCTATGGCTCTCAAAGAAGAAGGTAACGTACTCCTCCTCGACGAACCTACCAACGACATCGACGTTAACACCCTCCGCGCCCTTGAAGAAGGCCTCGACGACTTCGCCGGTTGCGCTGTTGTAGTTAGCCACGACCGTTGGTTCCTCGACCGCATCTGTACTCACATCCTCTCATTCGAAGGCGATGGCAACGTTGTATTCTACGAAGGTTCATACTCCGACTACGAAGAATACAAAAAACGCGAGAACGGTGGCAAAGAGCTTCCGCGTCGTCGCTACCGCAAGTTGATGGAATAATTTATTTTTGAGACACCAACCCACTTTTTATATAAAAATCGGTCTTCGGACCGATTTTTTTCGTATCTTTGCACCGCAATGGTTAAGGGAATGAGGTGAAAACCCTCAACAGTACCCGCTGCTGTAATTTCCGCTCATATCGAGCAAAAGCCTGCTGCACTATGCCACTGGTCATCGACCGGGAAGGCGCAGCTGAGCCGGAAAGAGTCAGAAGACCTGCCTTGCGCGACATATCGACTGCCTGCGGGATTATGGGCAAAGGTCTTAGGTCGGACATCAGGCGTCGGCCAGATTCTAATGCATAAATTTTGTACTCCCGTGTGCTGATTCGGTCGGTTACATACGGGAATTTTTATTGTAAAACCAAAACATAATTTATGCACAAAATCTTTACTTCTGCACTCGCAACAACCCTCGTTGCCGGAGCTATGTCAGCAGCCAACTACACAGGTGGCGCATTTATGCTCAACGAAGGCTGGTTCGGTCACGGACCGGGTTCTTTGAACTACATCGATGCCGAAAACAACGTCCACTACAACGTCTACCAAGCCGAAAACGAAGGTAAATCACTCGGCAACACTTCTCAATTCGCCCAAGTTTACGGCGACCTTCTCCTTGTTATGAGCAAGCAAACCTATTCAAACGACAGCATCGCCGGCGGCCGTTTGGTAGTTATCGATGCTACTACCATGGAGTCGCTCGCGTCTATCGACGAACTCCCCTCGGGTGATGGTCGGGCTATATGTGCCGTTAGCGACAAGAAAGCTTATGTAAGCACCTCTGCCGGGCTCTATGCATTCGACCTTGAGAAGTACGAATTCGACAACTCTCAACTCGCTCATACCGACGGCAATGAAGTCGGCGAAATGATTCGCTATGGCAAATACGTCTATGCAGTTGAATCCGGCTCCGGCATTCTCGCCATCAACATCGAAACAGACGAAGTAACATTTATCGAACTCGCAAGCGCCATTGCACCCATCGTAACTGCCGATGGCAAACTATATTTTGCAACCAACGACAGCGAATCTGAATTCGTTCTGCTCGATAGAGATACAAATGAGCTTACAGCCATAAACATCGAAGGCGACCACACCATCAACACCGGTTGGGCGTGGACAAAATCAGCTCTTGCGGCCGACATCGACTCTAACACAGTATACTACTGTGCAAAAGGTAGTTGGACAATTACCACAGTTTCTTCTTACAACTTCGACACCAAGGAATTTGTAGTAAACTACATCACCCTTCCCGGTACCGCAGACGGACTAGAATTTGGACAAGAATTCTATGGTTCTGGCATCAGTGTTGACCCCGCATCAGGCGAACTCATACTTACTGCAGTAGAAAGCGGTTATGGCAGCCACTACGAAAATAACTGGATCTATTTCGTTGACACCACCAAGGGCGAAATAAACACCGAAAAGACCATCACTCTCGACCCATACTACTGGTTCCCTGCCATGATGATTCACAATAACTTCACAGCACCCGAAGTAATCGCCCAGAACTTTGAACTCACCGAAGGCGACACAAGCGACTTCAACGTTGCTGAGGCTACCACTATCGCCGCCGGCAACAAGCACTTGGTGCTCTACTCTATCGAATCATCGGATGAGAACATACTCACCTTCACCGAAAACGGCAATGGGAAATACACTGCCACAGCCGTTGCTGCGGGCACCGCAACAGTTACTATCACAGCCGAATATCAGGGCCGCGCAAATACAACCGAAGTAACCGTTATCGTGAAAGATCTTTCTGGCATTGACAATGTAACAGTAGAAAGCAACGAAATTCCTGAAGTATTCAACTTGCAAGGTGTAAGTCTTGGTCGCCGCACCAACCACCCCTCCGGCATCTATATTATCAACGGCAAAGTAGTAAAATATTAATTAAGGCTCTTTTTATTCATTAATCCATACTGAAAGGGTGACTCGAGCGATCGAGCCACTCTTTTTCTTCCATTATTGAATTTGCCCTTGGACTCTACAAATCGAAAAATGCGCATACTCTTTAAAAAGTTGTAAGATAAATATTTGCGTAAGAAATAAAAAATGCGTAACTTTGCAGCCGGAAAATAGTTTATCCAACTAACAACTTAATTATCAACCTAAAATGCAGTACGAAACCGTTTTCATTTTAACTCCCGTTTTGTCTGATGCACAGATGAAGGAAGCGGTAGAAAAGTTCGCTAAGATTCTCACCGACAATGGTGCAGAAATCGTAAACAGCGAAGAATGGGGTCTCCGTAAGCTCGCTTACCCCATCGACAAGAAGTCAACCGGCTTCTATAGCCTTATCGAATTCAACGCAGATCCTCAGGTGATTCGCAAGCTCGAAACAGCTTATCGTCGTGACGAGCGCGTTCTCCGCTGGCTCACTTTCCGTCAGGACAAATACGCAGCACAGTACGCTGAAAAACGTCGCGCACGCCGTGCAGCACAACCCGTTCAACCCGTAGAAGCAAAGGAGGACTAAATCATGGCACAGGCTCAATCTGAAATCCGCTACCTCACTCCCATGTCAGTGGACGTGAAGAAGAAAAAATATTGCCGTTTCAAACGTTTCGGTATCAATTTCGTAGACTACAAGGACCCCGAATTCCTTAAGAAGTTCCTCAACGAACAGGGCAAAATCCTCCCCCGCCGCATCACCGGCACTTCGTTGAAGTTCCAGCGTCGTGTAGCACAGGCTGTTAAGCGTGCTCGTCACCTCGCTCTTCTCCCCTACGTAACCGACTTGATGAAATAACTCTTACCGAAGGAAAAATTATGAAGATCATTCTTAAAGAAGACGTTTCGGGCCTCGGCTACAAGGACGACGTCGTTGAAGTAAAGGACGGATACGGCCGCAACTACCTCATCCCTACCGGTAAGGCTGTTATCGCTACTACCTCGGCTCTCAAAGTACTCGCCGAAAACCAGCGTCAGCGCGCTCACAAGCTCGCTAAAATCAAAGCTGATGCTGAAGCTCTCGCTGCTCAGCTCAAAGAAGTTTCACTCACTATCGGTGCTAAGACTAGTGCTACCGGCACTATCTTCGGCTCGGTTAACAACATCCAGATCGCTGAAGCTCTTGAAAAACTCGGCCACAACGTTGACCGCAAGATCATCGAAATCAAGGGTGCTGTTAAAGAAGTTGGTGAATACGTTGCTACTGTTAAGCTCCACAAGGAAGTTTCTGTTGAAATCCCCTTCGTTGTTGTAGCTGAATAAGCAATTTCTTTCAACTCTATATTACGGATAAGCTCCGCCCAATTGGGTGGAGCTTTTTTGAGTTTTATAGAGGAATACAAATTATATTAGAGTCTTGTGTGATATCCTTTTTTTTATATTCTATTTACCAAATTCTCAGATAATTTGGTAAATACACTTTTACGTGGTTGAGCTGTATCTTTACCGTTGCGGCATCAACAAAACAATACATCGCGAAGGATAAATTTGGCTTAGTTTATTGGAGAGAATTCGCCGAATTTTTCCGTTAAAGACGATAGCGATTTAATGTCCATAATATCCATTCGTACTCTTACTTTATAAGAGTAAATGCGCTGAAGTGAGTATGGATATTATCGACAGGTGGGATAGATTCATAATTTTTGTATATATGTTCCAAATAGCTATGATATCCCTTAGGGATTGGTAATTTAGTATCCTCAAATGGAACATAAATTGTTTCTTGGATATCTTCCTTTAAGCGAGGTAGATTAAATTCACAACCGAGAATGTGACGATAGATTTTTGCATTCGTCTTATTCTGAAATTTTTTGATACATTTGAAGAGAATACGGAGAGTTGGTCTTGCTATACTTAATAACGATTGTCTAATCAGCCTATTTTTTATTTTGCAAAGCGTAAATATAACCTTATTCCAAATAATTCCGCATATACGATGTATTAAGCGATTTTCCGATGGCTCTATTATAAATATATCAACATAGCACCCCCTGAATTTAATCCAATTATCTGTTATCGCATCTTCTTTTACTTCTGACTTTAAATCCCTTAATTTTGAGAACATTTGCACGTACCCGGGGTCATTGCTTGAATCTTGTAATACGTAATTTGTATTAGTTTCAGATTCTCGTAGTATCTTTTCCAACTTCCGATAGTCCTCTTCGAGCATTTCGATGTCGACGTCGTCGTCCCATGGGATGAATCCTCCGTGGCGAACGGCACCGAGGCAGGTGCCTGATGAAAGCCAATATTTGATGTCGTTTTCGCGACAGATGCGGTCGATATATTTGAGCATTTCGAGCATTCGGAGTTGCATTTTGCGCAAGTCCGATCCATCCGGATTGAATTTAGCTCGTAATTCGGCGTGTAATTCTGGCGAAATCATTTATCTGTTAATTATTCGTTTTATTACATCTATCGACTCTGACACTGCTCTGCCATTAAAGAGTAATGAACCTAATAAGTAGGTGATTACGTATATCAAAGAGGTTGAGATTATGCCGAATGATGTCGTTTCAAATAAAATTGATGACACAATTAACGATGTTGCAAGTATCATCGAGACCGGAAGCAAGACGCGGATTTGGGATAAAACTGTAAGACCTACGTGCTTTGATGCTAAGTAGCTATTGACTGCAAAGATGTTGAAGCTACTTGCTACCATTCCCCACAATATCCCGTACATCCCTATGTAGGACCCGATAAACAATACCGCTAACAGGAAGCCCCATTTATAGAAGCTCCAATAGAAGAGTGATTTACTTTTTCCGACTGCTGCAACAGCATAGAAGTTGATGTTTTGGAGGCAAACAAATAGACCTCCGATACAGAATATACGGAAATATGGCACTGATGTCATCCATTTTTCTCCATAGAGACCCAAGATTATCGGTTCAGCGGCTAGAATCAAAAATCCAAGTAGGAGGAATACTGCAAACGAAATCACTCGTATATTCATCAAAAGGACTGATTGGAGGCGTTTTCTATCGTCTTGGATAGATGAATAGACCGGATACATTACTTGCACGATAACTTGGGGCAGTGAGTAACTGGTCACTTGGTCGAGTTTATAAGCTTGTGAAAAGTAACCCATTTGTGAGGCCGAGAATTTTCGACCTATAATCACGCCTTGAAAGTTTTGGCAGATTGTTTGCAGTACGTTGGCTGCCAATATAAAGCCACCAAAACTAAAAAGTTCTTTGAACGACTTGAATGAGAATTCGAAAGATGGGTGCCATCGTGTAACAATGGCAAGAATTACCACGTTTATTGCACCTGAAGCAATCTGCATTACCACAAGACTCCAAACTCCTAACCCACGATATGCTAAAAGTATGGCAAGGCATCCGCTAATGACTGTCGATGTAATATTCGACACTGCGATTGTCTTGAATGATAGTGATTTACGTAAGCGTGTGAGTTGTACGGCATTGATACCACATAAGAGAAGTGAGATGCCGATTACGCGAAGGACCGGACTCATCAACGGGGTATGGTAGAACTGCGCTATATACGGTGCCGTGATAAATAGACACAAATAAAGCAGTAATGCCAGTACGATATTCCAGTAAAATATGGTTGAAAAATCGGTTTGTGTTGGATCTTTTTTTTGAATAAGCGCAGTGCTAAAGCCGCTATCAATAAGGGTCTGTGAAACAGCAATGAAGATTGCCAGCATACCAATAATGCCGAAATCGGAGGGCATTAGCAATCGTGCTAGCACAAGGTTGACAACAAAAGAGACTCCCATCGCTCCAAATCGGTCGATAGAGGCCCATATTGCACCACTCGCTGCCTTATGTCCTAACGTTGCGTCTGCCATTATTCGCTAATTCGGGATATTCCCCAGTGATACACCTTATCAATAGTCGGCGAGGGAATGTTATGTTTTTCCATTAAGTCTTTAATAAATTTCAGGCCAAATGGGAAATCTTCTGTGAAATATCGACTGCCATAATCGGGTATCCAGCCATCCTCTGTTCGTATCATCGGAGACTTGATTGTTTTGAATGCTTCGATGCTACGAATCTTGGCTGTAAGAGATTTTGCATCTGTACTTTCATAATAGTCCAGCAGAGATGGTATGACTCCTTTTTTAACACCCAGAACAGAAAGCAATTGCATAAATTCGCTATCCATATCGATTAGACATTGTGAAGCTTCATCTGTCCAAGCTGCATAAAATAACGACTGTTCTGCAATTGGTTTAACCTCGTGAGTGCCCCACATAGTGTAAAGGCGACCGGTATGTAAAATCGGATTACTATTA
>CAZYYV010000041.1:0-22102 GCA_964651295.1 uncultured Bacteroides sp. | reverse complement strand
AGCCAAATCGGCAGCAAGAGTACATTGACATTTTGGAATATAATAAAGCGTAAGAGTCCGACACGTCTGACTGTTCCGACTCGTCATACAAAAGCAAGACAAGTCCGTATTGTTCGCCCTACCAGACAAAAGCGTTCTGACTTCGCAAATGGGCAAAAAAAATCCACTTCTCACGAAGTGGTTCTTCTTACACTATTTACCTAAAACCATTAAAATCCTTTTTACTTTATCTATTGTATCTATTATTTCATTCCCACGTTGCAAAGTTACGCACTTTTTATAACTTTGCAATAGCGATACATGTTAAATATAAATAATCTAAATGATAATATGTATTTAAAGTGCTTATATACCGTAAATTAACCAGTCTGTATATACTCGGAAATATAAATCGAAATATACATGCCTAAACTATACGACTAATCTCGTCCTCGATGGTTTCGCGATTCTTTGCTCGACCTCGTAGGCGATTTCTATACGTGTAAATCGTATTCAGCGATAATCCAAGCGCCTGTGCAAGTTTGGATGAGTCTGTAATCCCAAGACGCATGTAAGCTGCGATACGAAGTTCTGGGGTCATTCGATCGCCGGGTAATAATTCAACTGCTTTATCGGGCATCAATAATTGATTAAGTTTGGGTACAAATTCAGGAAACGTAGCTAAAAATCCCGCATCGAAACTTTCGAAAAATTTTGCATTCAATCTCTGCATATATTCTCCCGATTCGACGTCTTTGTAAAGATCCTTTGCTTGGCCTGCCATTAGCTTACGTAATACGTGAACATTATAATCGCCCAATTGTTCAAACGCACTAAAAGCCATGGATGTTACATATTTATTTACCAAGACTGCTTTTTCTCGAGTATTGAACGCCTTTTGCTGTGCTGCTTTTAGAGCTGTCTCTCTATCATTCAATAAGATACGAAGTCGAGCTATAATCGATACAAATATAGAACCTACTACAATGGCAATTATGAGAATCGTTTGTGTCATGCGACGCTTGGAGGTAGCGTCCAAACTAACTAAACGTGAGTAATATGCACGGTCAAATGATGTATCTGTACGCGAATATGGGTAATCCGGTGTTTCTAGAGCTAACCTAATACATCTATTACCCAAATCGCTATACCCTTCTTTAATCAATTCGCCACCTAATTGAGCCAATATTGCCGGGCGAATCAGACCTCGATTAAGTGTATTTATAGCCCTCTGCATTAAGTGATTAAGATATACTTGGCGATATTCAGGACGTTCTCTATAGTGGTTCGATATCTTGCGTAAAGCAAATTCTTTAAGTTCGGGATGATCGCCCAAGCGTGGCAACACATCAATAAAATTCGCCGTCGCGAGATTCTCCTCTCCTCTAAGGACAAATGACATTGCTGTTAAGTAATTATAAACTGGTTCGCCAGGGTTATAATAGGATTGTAAAGAATCAACCGACTGGCGCGCCTTTATAAAGTATTTTTCTTTATCTTTGCCTTCCGGATATGTCAACTGCACCGAATAGTACAACTCTGTTGCTATTCTCCAATACGCTGGTCGCAGACTTGGCGACAATGACTCATAATCTATTGAATAAAAGCCCTCCAGAGCCTCATACGAAATCCCAAGCGTGGGCATAAGCGCATACAACTGCATCTCAATATATTTTTGTGCTTCTTCGTCTTTGCACAATTTCGCCTCCGTCAACGCGATTTTGAAGTATAGCATCGATGAGTCTATATCTGACACTAAATAACGCACTCCGATATCGCGTGCTTTTTTGAGTCGCTCTTCCGAGCTCGTTAACCTGCGATAGTCTGCTTTATCTCTATTGCAGAAGTATTCTCGATCGGCTTTTAGTTTGTCTATATTTTCAACGTAATATTCTAGGGTATCAATCAGCGCATGGTTAGCTGTATTTAGCTTTGCATGTGCCAATACTGAAATTAGTACGAGAAATAGTGATAATAAGAGTCGTTGCATAGCTTGTTCATTGAGCGTTTTCGACTACAAAGATAACAAAAATCGGAAATATAAACAAAAATCATTTATATTTATAAATATGTAAATAAACTGCCAATTCGCTGATTATCAATTCTAACATTATTGAAATATGTTATATTTAAAATATATTACCTATATTTTGTACTTGACGAGTGGAAATAAGACTAACTTTGCATCAAGTTATAATGGTTAGTAAATATAAAGAAAAGTTTCACAATTTCTAATAGGATTGTATTAGGTAGTTGCCAAGATATCTTCTTGGCATCACAAAGGGCCCCATCGCGAGATGCGGCCCTTTGTGGTATTTATAACTTTTTTCCGTTTTTAATTATAGTACCTCTTCTATATTGCGTTGAAGATAGTACTGGATATCAGCTCGGCTACTGATAATCATCTCATTGTTTGAATAGTCAAGCAGCCCCATCTCTTTCATCGATCGAACACCTTCCATAAGCACTTCATTACTTACCCCAAGGAGCGCACTCAAATCTTCCTTAGAACACATCAATGAGATATCGGTACTTCCAGGCTGCGCCACCACTAGAAACCACACTGCTAATCGTTCGGCTACATTTCCTGATGTAAATGACAGAATTCCTCTAAGCGATTTCTGAGCATTTGCCGATACAATATTCAAGTAATTGAATAAAAAAACAGGATCTGTATTAAGTATCTTGATATAATCCGCTTTGGAGATGCGTAGAATCGACGTATCCTCGAGCGCTACGGCTTCTCCGGGATATGTAGTATACATCCCGAAGAGAAAATCAGGAGAAATAACCGTTGGTGCTGACAGTGTTTGGGAAATTGTCAATTGCACTTTCTCGTTTTTAATCGTATAACGCACTGAGCCCGACATGACGAATGTTATACTTACACATTCTTCGCCGGCTCGTACAATTATATCGCCGGCTTGATACTTCTCAAAATGGAACTTAGCCTCTCCTACGATTTTCGCGAGACTCTGATGAGTTACACCTCTAAATAATGGCAGTTCCATCAATTGTTCAAACATCGTCGCCATACTCTATCCTCCTTATAAATGATAACACAACTATTACTAAGTTGTTTACTGTGCAAACAATTGATTTTCGCGCTTCATTTTAAAATACAACTGCGCTGAGTTAATACTATTTTGCCAAACAATATATGCCGCCGGACCGATTGAAGCAAGCGGTTCAAAGTATGTAAGCGCCATCCAAATAGCCAATACGGTATTTTTCTGCCCAAGTCCTTGAGCAGATGATACTACATCGCCACAAGCGGCTCCAATGCGACGTCCACACCAAAATTGCGCTATACAGAGCAACCCGGAGAGTAAACCAATGGCTATCATCGAAGGGATCTCCGACGACGGCTCACTGAGCATAAAATTAACCGATTTGCCTACAACAAGCACAAGCGACACTGCCCACAGATAAAAAGAGACTCCTTGGTAACGATCTATCGCATCGTGCACTGGACGAGCAAAGAAATAGAGTAAAAACGCGGTAAGCAATGGCAATAGTATCATTGGGGCCACTTTTGACGCTATTACAATAAACTGCGGCCAAAATCCTAGACCTTCGGCATTCCCACCAACCCAAATAAATAAAACGGGCGACAATATCGCCACTGTTAAATTACTGATTATCGAATAAGTCGCAACTTTTGCGATACTTCCGCCCAACATACCTGTTACTACCGGAGCTGCTGTGGCGGTCGGACATAAAACACAGATAAATGCTGCTTGAGCAAACGATAATCCTAGTGGACGTAATGCCGCAAAAAGCACTATTGCGCCCAATACTTGCACAGAGAGCAACATCCACACCATCTTGGTGATTCGCAGTTCCGATGGGCGGACTCGACAAAAAGTAATTAGCAACATCGTAAAAATTAGATACGGCACCATAAATTGTGCTGCATCTATCGCTCCGTGAAACAATACTCCGGCAACCATTGCTATTGGTAACATCCACGGCTTTATTCTTCGTTTAATCTCTGACGCTTTCATGTCTTTGATATTTGAAACTGCAAAGTTACAAATTTTAACTAAAAGAGACAAGCATTAATCTCTACCGACTTCTTTACTCTTTCAGTTACACCCTTTACAAGCTTTCTATACGCATCACGTCTCGTTCAAAGTTATCTTTATCAATTGCTCTACCCTTAAGGCGATTACGGTAAGAATATATCGTATTAAGCGAATAATTGAGAATCTGAGCAATACGTCCACTTTCCTCGATACCTAGTCGCATAAAAGCAAGGATTCGCAAGTCGGTGTTGAGCAATTCTCCGGGTTGTAATTCGATACGACAATCTGGTCGCAATAATTCGTTTACTTGACTAACGAAGTCGGGGTAAATATTCAAAAATGCATTATCAAATACATCATAGAATTCTCGACTTTGCTCTTCGATAAATTTCCCGGACTTTGTCATTCTATACAGTTCGTCCGCTTGCCCGGCTGCCAATTTACGCGTTACAATTTTACTAAACTTGCTTAGTTTATCCATATAGATCGAACAAAGCTGCAGGAATCGACTGATATACACTTCTTTGGCCGTATTTGCTGCGCGAAGATGTGCTTGCAACTTTCTCATCTGTATAATTTCGTATCGCAAAATAAACATCAGCACTACCAAACCAACAATTAGAAGAGCCATCGAAGCTATAATCCAATTCATCGTCCGTTGCCACTTCTCAAGGTCTTTAGTATGCGCATTTTCAATAATCGGAAGGGACTTCGACGTATCAATCATACGCAACGGAGCTCCACATGCCACCGCATACTCCAATGCAATCGACAAATATCGGTATGCCTTCGATATTTTACCCTGCTCATAGATAACAGTTCCAAGCTCCTGCAGCGACACCATCTCGCGAGTTGCCGATTTTATATCCGCAATAGCCGATAATGCTAAGTAATATACCACATCATCTTGATTCCCGAGCCGTCGGGATATCATCGAAAGATGATGTGCCGCGCGCGCTCGAATATTACTTTCCGGTGGCTCTATTGCAACAACTTCCTCTAGAATCATCTTTGCAACCTCCGGCTTTCCGGTCTTAAAGATATATTCTCCTAAATTATACTTGTATTCAATACTGTTTTTAGGCAATATCTCAAGCAATTTATGCTGATACTCTAGGGCTTTCTTGTTATACATTTCCGACATCTCCGGATATTTACTATAGAATGCAGACGTATAACTATACATCTGACGAGCTGCAATATAGTAGTACGACAAATAGTAATCGGGAAGCAATTCAACAGGAACTGCATCTAACTGATTCTGAGCTGTCTCAAAGAAACCTCCAAGCGGCAATAGTGATGCTAATTTCCATCTAAATACCACTGCCTCATCCGGTGTAGAATGGTCGACGCCTTTATAAAGATAAGTAATAGCCGAATCGTTGTCGAACGCAGTATAGGCATCCGCAATCTCCATCAAGATATGCGCTCTATCGCCTAAGCTATGCAATACAACCATCAAGCTATCGATACGATGCTGACGTTCTGAAATATAAACATAGCGCATATCAATGCACTTATCCAATTCCTCTAACGCCTTAGCCGAACGAGGTGCCGCAATTGCGACTCCTATACATATCAAATAAATCGATATAAAAGCTATTAATCGACGCATATCATGGCATAAAACGACGGTCAATTTCATCATTATCTATGATCGTCATAATTGGCAATCCATCGGGTGTGAACGACGGGTCGGTACAAGCAAAGAGTTCGGCCTCTAGTGTATCTAGTTCTACCCGAGAAAGTGGCTGCACGCTTTTTATTGCCATACTGCGAGCCATCGATAGTGCAATACGATTATTCAAGCTATCAGCTATCGCATCTTCCTTATCTGCAATCTCTTCAAGTATACTAATTATAGTTTCAATTGAACTTACACCTTGCATCGGAGCCGGAATTGAAGTAACGCTCCAACGAGTGCCACCATTATGCTTTATTATAAAGCCAATACGATTAATCGCATCCATATTATCTTCGGCTATTGAAGCCAACGATGCGGGTAACTCAAAATCCTCTGGAAATAGCAATGCTTGCGATGCCATCTTGCCTCCGGCTAGTAGTTCTAAATAGCGATCATAAAGGATACGGATATGAGCTCGTCGCTGCGAAATGACCATAATGCCTTTTCGCGAACTGCTCACAATATATGAGTTGTGAAGCTGAAAACATGGTGTTTCTCGTGCTATTTCATTTTCATCAACCGGCACCTCTCCAAATAGGTCGCCTGCTGATGATAAGGGCGCAACTTCATTCGACTGGCCTGATGCAAACGCATTTGTACGTTCCCGGTTAAAGTTGTCGTACAACTTCTGCCAATCTTGTGCCGGACGCGCTGCCGGACGATGCCATGTATTACCACCCGACGATGCTACAACAGTCGAAGGCTGCACAACGTGTGCACTGTTATCTGATGCCGGACGGAATGGATTATATCCTTCATCAAATGCTTCTTCGGGCATAGCCACACTCGAGTTGGGATCGAATAGAGGTATATCAGGGGCTTCATCTGAATCAAAATCAAGAGCGCCTGCAGCTTGTGTCTTTCCTAAAGTCTCACGCACCGCTGCTTCAAGAATCTGCCAGATAGCTTGTTCGTGTTCGAATTTTATCTCGTGTTTTTGCGGATGTATATTTACGTCGATTGTTGCAGGATCTACCTCAAAGTTAACAAAATACGACGGCTGCGAATCCGGCGATATCAGTTGCTCATAGCACTTGAGTATGGCTTTATGGAAGAACGGATGGCGCATATTTCGCCCATTTACAAAGAGAAATTGCTGCGCACCGCGTTTTTTTGCAAATCGAGGCATTCCTATAAATCCGCTGATTTTCACCAACGATGTTTCGGTATTTATCGCCGCAATTTGACTCTCGAGATTTTTTCCAAAGAGTGAGCCAATTCGCTGTTTGAGTGTCCCATGTCGAAATTGATGAAGCGTCGTTTCATTATGAATCAACGTAAAATCGATTGCGGTATTTACTAGCGCAAGACGCTCGAATTCTCGAAGTATATGACTCAATTCTATACTATCTTTCTTTAAGAATTTACGACGTGCCGGCATATGGAAGAACAAGTTCTTCACCATCAGATTAGTACCTGGCACACACGATGCCGGCTCTTGGCTCTCTAGTTTCGACTCGGATATAAGTATGCGGGTTCCGATAGTATCGTCGTGGCGCATAGTGCGTAAATCGATTTGCGCCACAGCAGCAATCGAAGGCAAGGCCTCTCCGCGAAATCCCATCGTATGCAGACTATATAGATCGCAAGCTGCTGCTATCTTACTCGTTGCATGACGCTCAAACGCCATACGAGCATCTGCAGGCGACATTCCACAACCATTATCGACCACTTGAATCAACGAGCGACCTGCATCTTTGAGTATAATCGATATCTCGGTAGCGCCTGCATCAACGGCGTTTTCGACCAACTCCTTAATCACTGAAGCTGGACGTTGGATAACTTCTCCGGCAGCAATCTGATTAGCCACCGAGTCGGGTAACAATCGTATTACATCACTATTCATTCTGCAAAGATACAAAGTTTTGAGAAATAAGCAAAGAGCAGAGGCGAACACTATTGCGTTCGCCTCTACTCCATTATTTAGCTTAATACTATTTGTTTAGATTTACTTAGCTTCCCAGCCGAGAGCAGATGCACCAAGTACCGCTGCATCTGCTTCTTTGAGTTCACTGAGGATAACCTTAGCTTTGCCACGGAAGATTGAAAGCATATTGCGTTCCATTGCTTCTTTGAGAGGACGAAGGAGTAGATCGCCGCTCTTTGAAAGACCGCCAAAGAGAATGAATGCTTCGGGTGATGAGAATACCATCATATCTGCCATTGCTTCGCCGAGAATCGATCCGGTGTAGTCGAAGATTTCTTTTGCCAGTTTGTCTCCGTTTATTGCTGCATCGTAGACATCCTTCGAGGTGATACTATCCACGTCAAGTGCGCGAAGCATCGAAGGTTCGGTGCGTGTTTCGAGGAATTCGCGTGCTGTACGAGCTACGCCGGTCGCTGAACAATATGTTTCAAGACAGCCGGTGCGACCACAACCGCAAAGACGACCGGTATGACGCTTTACAATTACGTGACCAAGTTCACCTGCGAGTCCGTCATGACCATAAACTACCTGACCATTGATAACAATGCCCGAACCAACGCCGGTACCAAGTGTAATCATGATGAAGTCTTTCAAGCCGCGTGCAGCACCATATGTCATTTCACCGAGTGCTGCTGCATTTGCGTCGTTAGTAATAGCAACAGGGACTCCGAAACTTTCACTTACGAGCTGAGCCAAAGGTAATGAAGGCCAAGGAAGGTTTACTGCTTCATCAATACAACCTGTGTAGTAGTTTGCATTAGGAGCACCTATACCGATACCCTGAATTTTATCAACGGCATCGTGTGCCTCCATCAATCGAGTCGCTTCTGTATGTAGTTCGTCTAGATAATCGCTAAACTGACTATGTTTCTGTGTTTTAATGGAAGAGCTGGCAATAACATTGCCGCGTGCGTCGACAATGCCGAATACGGTGTTGGTTCCACCGATATCTATACCAAGAACATAAGGTTTCATGGATAAGGTTATAATTTTAGTTCGCTTTTTGTTAATTATGAGTCAAAATTACAAATAATTTCTCAAACAGCAATAGTTACACATTGCTTTTTAGTCAATTTATGGTATGATATGGAAAAATATACCAATCATATCGAATATTTAACATTCAGTTGTCGTAAAATTCATATTCACAAATCGTAAAACTCTTCTTTATCCGAATTTCGGGTCTTTAATGACGAAAATTAAGTCCTCGTGTATGATGTCAATTTCGTAATTTCGCACCGTAAATTCGAAACTAATACCTCGCAACCTTATTTATGAAACTCATAACCCTCGCTACCGCCTCGTTGATTTTTAGTATCGGTATGGCAAGCGCTTCTGAAATCACTTCTTTCCCTATCGGTACTACATGGCCCGACTCTGACGGCATTCATATCAACTGCCATGGCGGTTGCATCGTACCTTACCAAGGATACTTTTATTGGTTTGGCGAAAGCCGCACCGGAGGGCACTCCGATGGCATCAGCGTATATCGCAGTTCTGACCTATACAATTGGGATAATCTCGGTTTTGCCGTTACTCATGGAGGAGAACGCGATGACGAAAATCTTCAAGATATATCTGAAGGACGTCTACTCGAACGTCCGAAAGTTATTTATAATGCCTCGACTGACAAATGGGTGATGTGGGCACACTGGGAGAACGGCTCTGACTACGGTCAAGCTCGTGTTGCAATTCTTCAAGCCGACAAAATCACAGGTCCATACAATTTCGTAAGCACGTTGCGACCGAACGGACACGATTCTCGCGATCAAACTCTTTTCCTCGACTCCGATGGTAAGGCATACCACTTCTGTTCTACCAATATGAATACTGATATCAATGTGGTACGCCTCTCAGATGACTTTCTAACACCATCCGCTGACGAAACTCTTATTATGAAGGGCGACCGTCTTGAAGCCACCACCGTCTGCAAAGTTGAAGACACCTACTTCGCCACGTTCTCTGAGTGCAACGGTTGGGATCCTGCACCTGGTCATACTGCTACCGTAATTGCCGATCCGCTCAGCGACTGGTCTGAAGGCCTCAATTTCTGTATCGATGCCGATGCAAACCGTTCGTATCGTTCTCAAGGCGCTTTCGTATTCTCAGTCGAATCTCTCGGCTACGACCCTAAATGCTTTGTTTTCTACGGCGATCGTTGGAATTCTTCTAATGTCGGTGGCTCTACATACGTGTGGTTGCCTTTAAGTGTCCGTTCGGGATACCCTACAGTACGTAATTACAGTACCTGGAACCTCGACGAAGTAATGGCGAATATGTACCGCTACAAACGTGCAGCCAAAATATCCAATGGTTGCGAATATTCGCTCCTCGAACGTCGTTCCGACCGTCTTGTATCTCGCCTCGGCCAGCGCGTTGGCTTTTGCATCAAAGACGATAACGACCGAGTGAATATACGTTTCACATTCATTGCCACTGCTGATCCATACGTTTGGCAACTCAAAGACTCTGAAACCGGACTGTTCCTCACTGATACCAACGGAAAACTGCGGATGCAAGAAAATGGCGACATTGCATCGGCTCTATGGCGTTTCGTCCTCCTTTCTGATGGTTATTATAATGTAATAAACGAATCTACGGAAAGCTGCCTTACTGTAGCATCAAACTCTCGTACCGACGGTTCCGAACTCCGACTCGGCGCTCTTGGCGAAAACGACGCTCAAGGATTTGCTCCGTACTTCGATTCGAAGCGTCATCCCGACTACCAAGAAGCCGCCATGTATACCGCTCAATACTTTAAAGATGTTGCGGATGAAATTAAAAAACAAAACTATCAGCCCGGTGAAAATGCCGGCATTCAGTCGCTGCCATTCGAAGCCGATAAAGAATTTGCCGTAATGCACACCATATCGGCTCGAGCTCTCACTCTAGGGCTATCAGGCACCACTCGCCGCGGCACTGTGAACGACTTTGAACAACTACCCGAACAATGTATCACTTTCGTTAAAGCTCCGGGTGATGTCGATGGCTATAATATAAAAGGTGGAAACGGATACTATCTCCACAAAGATGGCAACTACAACACCTCTTGGTCTGACACTATCAGTCTCTCATCTTCCGAAGCTATCTTCACTGTTGAGAGCGTGGGTAAACAATACGTTATCAAATGCGCATCAAACGGCAAATACCTCGGCACTGACGGGACCGACGATGGTGCTGCAATCTACTCCGACAAATCAGGCGAAGGACGCAATCTAAGTTACTGGTACCTTGCCGACTTCAATAATTCGCCTATCGTAACCGACCAAGACTTATTCACAGAAGTTCTTGATAACGTCGACCTCATTTTCGGTTCTATCGATCCATCGTGGTGCGGCACCGCTCCATTCGACTACTCTATCGAGGCTTACGATGCCCTTGGCGCTGCGCTCGACAAAGCCTTCGACGTAACCGACAATTTCGAAACTGCGAAGTTGGAACTTGAAGTTGCCCTCGCCGAATTCGAAACTAATAAAACTGTTCTTCCAGATGCTAATTGGAACTATACCATCACTCACGAATCCGGTTTAGACCTTTGCTACCAAGTTGGCTTCACTTCGCCCATCCTTGGCGAATCCGGCGATGGAGATGAAAACAAATATTGGTTCTTACCTCTCGAAAACGGCACTTACGCCATCTATAATGCATATAGCGGTCAACATCTCAGCAACGTTACTTCTAATCGCTGGAGTATGTATTGGGCTGAATCCACTGATAGCAAACGTGCTAATTGGACGGTCGAAATATCGACTCACGGTAAAAAGGCCATCCGAAACGAATATGTAAAAGGCTACATCGGCTGTGATAGCACCGAACCGGGGTCTCTACTCTACTGCGACAAAAATCGCGATGCCCTCAACTCGCAGTGGACTATCTCACCGGCGGCAAATAGCAACGAAAAAATCTCCAAAGTAGCTGCACACGCAACAATCCGTCCGGTCGAAAGTGGTGTAGCTATCGTAACATCGTCGAAAGCGTTCATTACAATCTATAGCATTGCCGGCACCGTAGTCACTACTGCCGAAGTTAACGGCTCTACGATCATCAACCTCCCTAAAGGTATTTATATTACCGCCGTCCGAACATCTGAATCCAATAAAAGATCCATAATAAAGGTTTAAAAAAGGTTGTTTATGCATAGAGCCTCGTAAGTTGTACGCTACGAGGCTCTATTTCATATTATAACAAACCAAAAAAAGCCTTCTACTCACCAAATTACTTCCGTAACGCTAAATCACTGATTGATTGCGACAGGTAAAACGCATATTAAAATTAGCATCTATAAAATTCCATTTAGAATCTCATTCCACGTCAGCATAACCATTGTAGAAATTACCAACATACTCAAATTCACCCATTCAGTCGACAAGATTAAATATATAATGTTTCGACCACCAAGTTTTATTATTGTCCTTGGTGGTCGAATATATTTTCTAATCCAATAAAAGTAATGGCGATGACTCTAGTCGTGGTAGGATATCAAGATAAAGACGCGAGTCGGAAACTTTATCAGTCGTAACCTGAACATCCACTTCTTCGAGAGCTTTACGCACAGTCGACAGAGCGATTTGAGGAGTATTATTATCTTGACTCAAATGACAAAGGAATATTTTACGAAGTTCCATCGATGGGGCTATAGCTGCAAGATATCGGGCGGTATCGGCATTATCCAAGTGCCCGACAGTCGATGCTATACGCGCTTTAAGATGCATCGGATAGCGACCGTTGCGGAGCATCGTTGCATCGTAATTACTCTCAATCATTAAGTTGCGAGTCTTGCGAATATATGCATCTGCTCGTGCTGTTATTGTGCCTGTATCGGTAGCCACAACAAACGATGTGCCACATCCTTCGACATAATATCCCACATTATCCGACCCATCATGGCTCGTTTCGAACGCCGTGATAGTGAGATTGCCGATACTAAAAGGAAATTCTTTGAAAATTGGTGTATGGTAGTCCTTAATGCGACGCGACATACTATGCCGACGCAATAGTCCGTTAAATGCTTTCGCGGTGGCATAGATTCTCATTCCTTTGCTTCTGCGCAAGATTGCATACGCAAAACGTACGTGGTCGCTGTGGTCATGCGTTAGTACTATACCTTTTATCGAGTTAAAATCTATGCTATTTGCCGCCAATTGATCCATAACATAGTTATTATCAACTCCGGCATCAATAAGAATACCACACGATGGTGTTCCCAAGTAAGCACAATTACCGCTACTGCCACTACCAAACGACATATAACGCAATCTTTCCGGCATTTTCAGCACCTCATCACTCATAGGTACAAGCTCGCTGTCGACGTTTCGGTTATCGGTAGCAACATCGAAGAGCCCGGGATGAGCACTCCAAAAAGCTTCCTGATTTCGTTTCTGACGGCGACGTGACATTTCGGAAGCTTAATTATATAGGAGAAAAATTGCCGGACGCTTACCAAAGTCGTAGCCGGTGCTTTTCCACTCGTTAAGCGTCTTGGTAACGATTGTTTGAGTAGGAGCTGTAATATCGCAAGCTACACATAGTTTCATATTGCCGGGCATCGAAGATACAATGTCGGCTATGAGCTTATTGTTGCGATACGGTGTTTCGATGAAAATCTGAGTTTGACGACGATGATTGATATCGCGTTCCATCTGGCGGAAGGATGAGATACGTTTACCGCCATCAATGGGCAGATAGCCCAAGAATGCAAAACTCTGACCATTGAAGCCCGATGCCATTAGCGACATCAAGATGCTAGACGGTCCAACCAAAGGAACGACTTCCACCCCCTTTCGCTGAGCTGCGGCCACAAGGTCGGCGCCGGGATCTGCTACTGCCGGACAACCGGCTTCGCTTATTACACCTATATCATGCCCTTCAAATACAGGAGACAACATTGCATCGACTTCATGAGGCTGTGTATGCTCGTTAAGAACGTCAAAATGCAAGGTATCAATATCGATAGTGCGATCGCAGGATTTGAGAAAACGGCGAGCCGTTCGCAACTCTTCGACAACAAAATACTTCACCGCGGATATCATATCTATATTCCGCTGTGGCAATACGTCGCTTGTCGGGCATGGCGACAAAAACGATGGAAATAAAATTATTCTTCCCTTAGGCATAATCAAGCGCAAAGATAGCGATATTCCGCGAAAAAGTCAAAACCGAAATCATAAATTGAGCTAAAAAGTGTAAGTATATACATAGAAATCGCCCTCATCCGTATTATCGAACGAGGGCGACTGTATGTTAACCTGTAAAAGCTATCTATTAGTTGAGTGCTTTGCTAAGGTTGTAGTTTGCAAACTCGAGGTCGTTAGCTGCACGCTGTGCAAGTGATGCATCGAGACGAACTGCCTGACGAAGGTTTGTATTGAGCATTGATTCGTTGTTAGTACGAGCACCGAGAACTGCCATCAAGTAGTAGGTAGTTGCGTCGGGTGCGTCGATAGCAGCGAGAGTAGATTTAGCTTTGCTGTAGTCTTTTGTAAGAATCTGGGCAAGAGCGGCATTGTTGCTCTTTGTATCACCAAATGCGCGAACGGCTGCTACTGCATCACCTTTCTTGAGGTAGTAAACACCGAGAGCGGCACCTACTTCTTCAACACCTGCAGCTGAACCGAAGAGCTGGTTAGCTTTTGCATAGTCGCCGTCAACCATTTCGATAAGACCGAGGTTCATGTTGGTTTCTGCGTTGTTGCCAAGAGAAGCTGCTTTCTTGAATGAAGATTCTGCTGCTTTGTAGTCGCCTGCGATGTACTGGCACATACCGAGGTTGTTCCATGTACGGTAGTCGTTAGGATACTGTTTTGCGGCAGTAGCATAGATGCGAGTGCGGCGAGCGTTGTCGTCGGTAAGTGTTGCACAGTAGAGGATTTCTTCTACTGAAAGCTGTGAGGGATTAGTATCGAAGAGCTGGTTGATTTCTGCATCGCTCTTACCAATTACGTTAACTGATGCTGTGATGCGTGAGTAACGGAGCTGGGGAAGAATCTGGTCAGCGAGCTGTTCGAATACTGATGAAAGGTTACGGATTTCACGTTCACGCTGTTCGGGATCTTTGTACATTGAAAGAACCGAGAGGATGAGGTCTTTATCCTGAATGTTGCTCTGTGCAACGAGTTTCTGGAAACCTTCCCAATCCTGTGCGGTGAACTGTGCAGTAAGTTCGCCAAATTCGGTGATTTTGTCTTTCTTGAGCTGTTTGTCAAGATATGTTTTGGTGTTCTTTTCACGTTCTTCAGCAAGACGGGTGTTGAGTTTCACACCACCATCAGGAGAAGCGTAAGAAGAAATGTTGATTTCTTCGAGAACTCGGTTATCTGCTTCGTTTGCTGCGATAATTTCCTTCTGAAGTTCAGCCATAGCGTCGGTCTTAAGCTGACCTGCACGGATGTTGGCCTGGTTGATAAGGAACATAATGTCTGCAGCATATTTTTCGTTGATTACGCGCTGGAATGCGTCTGCTGCAACTGCGGGAGTTACGGTTGCTACATTTGCAAGAGCTGCTGTAGCTACTACACCGTCAGCTACTTTAACTCGGGGAAGAACATACTGTTTGTTACCCTGATTTACTACGAAGTCGAGGTAAAGTTCGCTCTTCTGCATTTCAGGTTCATAAACGAAGTTTACGGGGATAGTCTGGATACCACCGTTTTCGTAAGAAATTACAGGGTTGTTACCACGTACTTTTTCACCCTGGAATGAATAGGGCTGTGAAGTAGCTTCCTTGCCGTTATAAACGAGAGTAGGAGTTACTGTAACTTCTGCATTCTTTACAAAGAATTTAGCAGGAATGTTTGCGCTGACACGAGCGGGAACATTTACACCAACAACCTCGAGAGGTTCGGGGTTGACTGTAAAGTAATCAGCACTAAATTGGCCGAGTTTCTTACCACAAGAAGACAAGGTGAGAACTACACCAAGGCCAAGTACATAGCATAATTTGCGATTCATGATCGGGTTATTTGATTAAGATGGAGTTATTCTGGGTGCAAAGATACAATTTTTTTACAAATCCACAACTAAATAAGTGTTGCATTTAATACAACATTTTTTATCCATGGTGTGGTATATGCATATGGGATAAAAGCTAGTGATGGTATCGGATGTGTTATTACGAACGATGCTTCACGCCCGATGGCTATCGATCCAACGCTGTCTCCTAGGCCCATTGCTGCAGCTCCATTGAGCGTACATGCCGTAAGTGCCTCGGCTGGTGTGAGTTTCATCTTGATACATCCGAGTGCCCAAACCATTCGCATATCACCGGAAGGCGATGATCCTGGATTGAAATCCGACGCTAATGCAACTGTCAATCCGGCGTCTACAGATTGCCGCGCGGGTGCGTAAGGCATACCTAAAAAGAATGATGCTCCAGGCAACATCGTTGCTACTGTTTTAGATTTTCTTAGCACTTCTATCTCTTCGTTGCCCATTCTTTCGAGGTGATCGACCGACAATGCTTCGTGTGAAACGCCTACCTGAACACCTCCTGAACAGTCGAGTTCGTTAGCATGAATTTTGGGTTTCATTCCATAGCGGTCAGCTGCCGTAAGAATACGATCGGTTTCTTCGACAGTAAAGAATCCGCGATCACAGAATACGTCGACATAATCTGCCAATCCCTCAGCGGCTACTGCAGGAAGCATTTCCGAAATAAGCATATCGACATAATCCGCCTGCCGACCAACATATGCACGGCCAACAGCATGTGCGCCTAGGAATGTGGTGCGCACTTTCGCAGGAAGGGTATCGCGAAGGCGTGCTGCAACACGCAACATTTTCAATTCGTCGGCTACAGTGAGCCCATAGCCACTTTTGACTTCTAAAGCACCTGTGCCCTTGGCAATCATATCGCGAGCGCGCCCTAAAGCCTGTTCGAATAGCGAATCTTCGGAGGTTGCATGCAAACGGTCTGCGGAATTAAGTATACCACCACCTCGTTGTGCGATTTCCTCATAACTTAAGCCATTGATTTTATCAAGGAATTCGCCATCGCGACTACCGGCATAGATAATATGTGTGTGTGAGTCGCAGAACGTAGGCACGACATCGCCTCCCTCGGCATCGATGACTTTATGAGTTCCAATTTGACTCTTGTCAAGCTCTGCCATCTTGCCCATCGCAACGATTTTGCCGGTTTCATCCGACACCTCGAGCCATGCGTCCTCAAGAATGTTGGCTGTGGTATCCATAGCGCTACCTGCCAAACGAGTTACGTCGGCAGGCAGTACTTGATGGATGCAATGTATATTTATAATGTACATTTTTCAACGAATTTAACCGAGCGATCGATCAGGGGCGACATTACCGTATCAACATCGATGAAAGGCACTTCTTTACGGAAAGATTCGTAGAGTGCTTCAACAGGCTCTGACGATTTTGCAGGACGGCGGAATTCAAGAGCCTGAGCAGCAGTAAAGAGTTCGATACCAAGCACACGTGCGGTATTATCGACTACTCGAATAAGTTTTGTTGCCGAATTCGAGCCCATCGATACGTGATCTTCCTGACCTTGAGATGAAGGTATCGAGTCGCAACTTGTAGGCCAACAGAGTCCTTTCGACTGATTGACAATCGATGCTGCGGCATACTGAGCTATCATAAATCCGCTATTCAAACCGGGCTTTGCAACAAGGAACGAAGGCAAGCCACGAGTGCCACCGATAAGTTTGTAGATACGACGTTCGCTAATATTCGAAAGTTCGGTCATTGCTACAGCAAGGAAGTCCATCGGCATTGCTATCGGTTCGCCATGGAAGTTTCCGGCAGAAACGATGATATCTTCATCGGGGAAAATTGTCGGATTATCTGTCGGGCTATTGATTTCGTCCTCAAGCATGTCGTAGACGTAGTTGATGGTGTCGAGAACGGCGCCATGTACTTGCGGGATACAACGGAACGAATAAGGGTCTTGAACATGTGTTTTATGACGTGCTATAAGTTCGCTTCCGGCGAGAAGTGCTCGCATATCTTCTGCTACCTGAATCTGACCGGGATGGCGACGAACCTTATTAACTTGTGGGCCGAAGGGCTCAATACGTCCGTCGAATGCTTCAAGCGACATTGCGGCAACCGACATAGCAGCCTTGAAAAGACGTTTGGCGCGATAAGCAGCCCACACGCCGTGAGCCGACATAAATTGTGTGCCATTGAGAAGTGCAAGACCTTCTTTCGACATAAGAGTCAATGGTTTCCATCCTTTAGCCTCAAGTACTTCAGCTGCAGGTCGAATCTCTCCTTCATAGAGTACTTCACCCAAGCCTAGCAACGGCAAGCACATATTAGCAAGTGGCGCTAGGTCGCCGGATGCTCCGAGCGAACCTTGGCTATATACCACTGGTAGCACGTCTTCGTTATAGAAGTCAACAAGTCGCTGTACCGTAGACAGCTGTACACCCGAATTTCCATAGCTTAGCGACTGAACTTTAAGCAGAAGCATCATCTTTACGATTTCGGGAGCTACACGGTCGCCTACGCCACAAGCGTGCGACATAACGAGATTGCTTTGCAGTGTCGAAAGTTCGTCGGCGTTAATTGAGATGTTGCAAAGCGAGCCGAATCCGGTCGTGATACCATATAAGGGTTCGGTGCAAGACTCTATTTTCTTGTCTAGATACTCGCGACATTTATTGATAAGACTAACGGCTTCGTCGCCTAGGCGAATTTTAGTGCCGTTTTCTACCATCTTGCAAACGTCGGCAATACCAACGCGAGCAGGCGATATTTCGTGGATATTATTCATGGTTAAGAGCATTTTCGATGATAGAATCTGATGCAAAATTTGGAAGGGTTACCTTCAAGCCGGGGGTACGTTCCATCTCACGACGAATTGCGTCGTAAGCGCCTTGGTTACGAGCCCACGAGCGACGTGCGATACCATTATTTACATCCCAAAGGAGCATTGAGCGGATACGTGCATCAGCAGCTTCTGAGCCGTCGATAACCATACCGAAGCCACCATTGATGACTTCGCCCCACCCTACTCCACCGCCATTGTGGATTGAAACCCAGGTTGCTCCGCGGAACGAGTCGCCAATCACATTCTGAACTGCCATATCGGCTGTAAAACGTGAACCGTCGTAGATATTCGATGTTTCGCGGAATGGTGAGTCGGTGCCTGAGACGTCGTGGTGGTCGCGTCCGAGTACTACGGGTGCCGAGATTTCGCCACGGGCTATTGCTTCGTTAAATGCCAAAGCAATCTTCGTACGACCTTCGGAATCGGCATAAAGAATACGTGCTTGCGAACCGACAACTAGTTTATTTGGTCCGGCTTCTTTAATCCAATGGATATTATCGTCGAGCTGACCTTTGATATCATCCGGTGCGGTCTCTCGGATTTCTTCAAGGACGCGAGCTGCGATGCGGTCGGTCGCTTCAAGGTCGGCAGGGTTGCACGAGGTACATACCCAACGGAAGGGTCCAAAACCGTAATCGAAGAACAACGGGCCCATAATATCTTGAACGTACGACGGATAGCGGAACGAGCCATCGGCTTTTAGTACATCGGCTCCGGCACGCGACGATTCTAGCAAGAATGCGTTGCCATAGTCGAAGAAGTACATCCCTTTTGCTGCCAATTTATTGATAGCTGCCACTTGGCGTCGAAGCGACTCTTGTACGCGAGCCTTAAACTCCTCGGGATTATCAGCCATCATAGCCTTCGATTCTTCAAACGTAAGACCTACGGGATAGTAACCACCAGCCCACGGATTGTGGAGTGATGTCTGGTCTGAGCCGAGTTCTACTTCTATATCTTCTTCGGCGAGTCGTTCCCAAAGGTCGACAACGTTGCCGAGGTAAGCGAGCGACACGGCTTCGCGGTCCTCTTTAGCCTTGCGAGCACGAACGAGAAGTGCATCGAGATTGTCATAAACTTCGTCTACCCAACCTTGCGAACGGCGCTTTTCTACTGCATTTGCATTAATTTCGGCAACGATTGTAACCACTCCGGCAATATTACCTGCCTTAGGCTGTGCGCCCGACATACCCCCGAGACCGGCTGTAACAAATAACATACCACCAAGGTCGGTATGACCGGGACGAAGATGGCGACGACCGGCATTTAGCACGGTAATAGTTGTACCATGCACAATACCTTGCGGACCAATATACATATACGATCCTGCCGTCATTTGACCGTATTGGCTGACGCCCATAGCGTTAAAGCGCTCCCAATCATCGGGTTTCGAATAATTAGGAATAACCATACCATTTGTTACCACTACACGAGGTGCTCCGGGATGCGATGGAAATAGACCCAGGGGATGACCGGAGTACATAACGAGTGTCTGCTCGTCGGTCATCTCGCTAAGATAGCGCATAACCAAGAGATATTGCGCCCAGTTCTGGAACACAGCTCCATTTCCACCGTAAGTGATAAGTTCGTGCGGGTGCTGTGCAACGGCTCTATCTAGGTTATTCTGAATCATCATCATAATCGCCGCTGCCTGACGTGAGTGCGCGGGATACTCGTCGATATGACGAGCGTGCATTTCGTAGTCGGGACGGAAGCGATACATATATATACGGCCGTAACGACGGAGTTCGTCGGCAAATTCGGGCGCAAGGGTCGCATGGAATTTTTCAGGAAAATAGCGAAGTGCATTTTTCAACGCTAAACGCTCTTCCTCTGGTGTTAAAATCTTCTTGCGACGAGGCGCATGATTAACTGTGGTGTCGTATGGCTTGGGCGCCGGCAATTCTTCAGGAATACCGGCTACTATTGCCCGACGGAATTCTTCTGTAGTCATTTCGAGGGCGATATATGATTGTTGACTATTACTAATACTTCTGCTTCGGCTAATTCTGCTTTTGCTTCAATAGCTTCGGCTTGACGAACGTATTCGGCTGCTTGTTCGCGGTCTTTAAGTCCGGCTGCATTGATGCGTACGTTAAGACCGGCTCCTCGCACACCTGCACGGGCTGCAAGAGCACCAACTCCTGCATCGCTTGCCGACGCCGGATTACCTTTTTCTGCGACATCTTTAAGAACTGCGAAAGTTGAAAGTGCAGCCGACATAGTTTTCAAGGGCACTTCACAAGCATATCGTGTTGCAGCTTCCATCGCTTCTTCGCGAGCTTTCTTTTCTTCATCCGTTCCCTTAGGCATACCAAAGACTGCCATAATGCGATTAAAGGCTTCGGTGTCTTCGTCGACAAGATGGAGTAATTCGTCCATCAACTTCTGACCGGCTACGGCCATATCGGAGAATTCCTCCCAGCGATCATCCCATCCGGCTTTATGTGCCGAAAGATTGGCTACCATAGTTCCCAATGCTGCCGCAAGGGCTCCCATATATGCCGAAATAGAACCACCACCCGGAGCCGGAGACTCCGATGCGGTTTCTTCTGCAAAACCGGTACATGTGAGGTCGACGAGTTTTTTTGGCTTCGCTGCATCGGCTTCAAGTAAGTACTCGATAACTTTCTCTTCGGGATTGAAGGGCTTGAGTTCGTCTAGACCCATCGATTTAACTGCCATTCGCACAACTTCGCGTTCGGGAATACCGAGCGAACGTTGCTGTTTACGGAGAAAATAGTTGCCGGCTTCAACGATTGCTTTCTTCGGCACTAGGCCTACAATTTCGGTACCTGTAACACGGATACCTCGTGCAGCGGCTGCACGACATACTTCATCGAATGCTACATGAAGTGGTGTCGCCGTTGTATCTGTGATATTCATCGATACCTGAGCGATACCATATTCGTCGATATACCATCCGATTGCCTTTGTTCCTTTGAGGGTACCGGGAATCATTATCGGCTTACCGTTTTCATCTTTGAGCGGATTACCTGTAACTTTGCCTCCTTCACGAGCCGGACGACCTTTTTCTCGCACATCGAAAGCGATAGCATTAGCTCGTCGGGTGGAAGTTGTATTGAGGTTAAAGTTTACTGCAATAAGGAAATCACGCGCACCTACTGTCGTTGCGCCGGTGCGAGCTACCCCTTCGTCGAATGGACGGTCGCCAAAATCAGGAGCCTTGCCGGGGGTGTTCATCTTCTCGGGCAATGCTTCATATTCGCCGGCTCTACAAACTGCTAGATTTTTGCGTTCGGGCACGAATGCGGCTGCCTCATAGCAGTATGTTGGAACATGCAATTCGCTAGCGATACGCTCTGCAAGTGTGCGCGAAAGTGCTGCGCATTCTTCGAGTGTAATACCCGACACGGGTATTAACGGCAACACGTCTGTCGCTCCCATACGAGGGTGCGCTCCATGATGTTGACGCATATCTATCAATTCGGCAGCGCGTTTCACGCCTTGAAATGCAGCTTCGACTACAGCCTCGGGCTCGCCTACAAATGTAACAACTGTACGATTTGTAGCGGCTCCGGGGTCGACGTCTAGCAGTTTAACACCTTCGACGCTTTCGATAGCGCCGGTAATGCTATTTATAATGTCCATGTTGCGCCCTTCACTGAAGTTAGGCACACATTCTATAATCCGTTTCATGGTCTTTCAGATTTGTTAAGCCAACCGTT
>CAZYYV010000040.1:0-22237 GCA_964651295.1 uncultured Bacteroides sp. | reverse complement strand
CAAATATACAGGCTATGAATGATTTACTGTAAGAATACTTTCTTGCCATTGCGGATGTAGATGCCACGCGAAGGCTTGTCGACTTCTATTCCGGAAAGTGAGTATGTGCGCAACGAATTTTCATCGGCAATTACTTGAGCTACACCGGAGTCTCCTTTACGATAGAGACGAACATTATCGAGATATAGAAGCGACTGATTGGCTGCTCCGGTCTGTGTCGATGAGTTGTAACCGAGGCTAAGGGTTACTTGCGAGTCAGCATCGAGATTGAAGTCATAGACGAGAGTTTCCCATACACCCGGAGTCGACGGATAGCGAAAATAGTTACTATTGCCGATAGATACTCCTGTGTACGACGTATTTACGTTGCCGTTCGACGAAGCAATAGTATAGCCGTCGTTAGCTATTTGATTAGGGCACTCGTATTTTGCATCAATAAGAAGTCGATATTCACCAGCCCCGAGAGTACTCGTTTGAGTGATACGGTTTGTTCCACTCGCCCACGAATTAAGTACGGTAAGACACCGTTTACCGGTTCGGTCGTCGCCGATAAGAGGCGCACATGAGGCTGCATAATTGCCTAGCACACTTACACAGGGCATCAAGGTGCTATACGGCATTGAGTATAGACGGCGATATGGAGTATTTCCGTTGGTCGACTGCATCTCACCGGACTCATTTTTCCAACCAATAACAGGAAGTATATTAGCAACCGACGATTGAACCGGGTCGACATCATTAATATAGCAATTGGCGTATTTCGTGGCACCTAAACTCGCTGTACCAACTGTGCCGTAGGTTGAGTCGTCTTCAAAACCGGTATTTGCGAAGTAGTTGTCTGTTATTTCGGTATATCCGTCTGTCAACGAGCTATTACCGACCAACGGCATTTCGGCATCTTCTGTAACGATATTGCCTGAATCGACTCTTACTGCGATAGTGGCATCAGCTGGTATACTTATTTCACTGCTAACAGCTTTGCCGTCTGAGATAATGGAGACTGTTGCGGTGCTTGCAGCAGTGTTATTATTGCGAATATATGCTTTTCTTGCATCATCGGCATCTTGGATAGCGGTAAGACCGTCTCCTTTTATAAAGATATAGATGGCATCAGCATGCGAGGCGTTAAGTTGCTCTACAAATTCTGCTGTCGCCTTGCTATTGTTGATAGTCGTAACCACAGAGAAAACAGGGGCGCCTGCATCAACGCTGAAATCAGTGATTGTAGCTTTTTCCATACTTGCGAAGTTGGAGAGCAGCAGGTAGTAAGCGCCATCAGGATCTGCGGCAGCAATGCCATTCCACCCCTCGGGAAGAGTCGTTGCAAACGAAACAGCTTTGTCTCGCAACGCTTTGGTTGTAGCGGCATCAACAGAAGTGTAATAAATCACACTACGAGCATCGACCATATCACCCATAGCTACTGCACGACGGTTGGCTGAGTAGAGAGGAATAAATTTAGCGGTCATAATCGAATTGTTGTTCGCTCGTTCGCCAAACGCCATTTCCTTGTTGCCGAGTGCTACAAATCCAAGTTCGTTGTCGATATTCGCCCAGTCGGAGGTAAATGTAGCCATATCAACGCCGTCAAGCTCAATACCGTCAAGATTTGCAGCAGAGTAGAATGTGCGCGATAACTTTGTGAATTCGTCGACGCTTATTGCCATCATACCGCCAGCTTCGCGAGTAATGGTTGCATCAGCAGTTGCACGAACAAGATCGAGGTAAATCACTGCATTTCCGGGAGTTGAGTAGATGGCAAAACGATTATTGAGTGTTGCTCCGTTTACGTTGAGTTCGCCATTCATTGCATACGATTCTTCGTCGTTTTCGAAGATACCGCTTACCACAGGAGTTGCGTCGGTCGACTTACCGTTCACATTATACCAACCTAAGAAATTGCCGGTATTATTGGCACGGAACGGCACAATAATCTTATTATTATCAGGGTTTTGAGATGCAATATAACCTGTATAGCTCTTTAGTCCACTGCTCCACGAAAATGTAGTAAAACGATCGGCTGACGAAGAGCGGATTACATTCTGACATGGGAAGAACTTGGTTGTGCCATAGTTATCCATAAACTCGCCCCAAGTCGTCGGTGTGAGGTCGTCGGTAGATAGAATCATATGCATCAAGCAACTCATCATCACTCGGTGCCCCTCGACTCCCATACGGCGACCGCCAACATCAGCGCGAAGGAGCCACGAACCGTCTGAGGTCGTTGTCTGACGAGCTTTGATGTACTTATATGCCATATTTTCGAGGAACAAAGCATTGCGATCGCGCAAGAAACATGCCATTGTCGAGTACGATGTGATTTGGTCAAAGAGGAAGAGACTCCAGTCGTTGCCGTTGGGCATTGCCAATTCACCGTCGGAAAGTGCTAGCCAATTGAGTACTTCATCCATCACCTTTTGGTTGTTGTGCATTAAGGCATTGGTTTTCCATTTCTCAGTGCCATGTATACCGATTTGGAAGAGTTTAAGAGCAAGCGCAGCTTCTCCAAGTTCCTGCATCACAACATTTTGATAGCTAGTATGGAAAAGGTTGTGATTTTGAAGAGTGTAATCTTCATAGAGGTTTTGACCCAAATATAGGTCGGCAATAGTAGTATTATCGTAGTCTGGGTCTACGATGGTAGTATTCTCTGCATCAGACGGATGCGAGTAGCTATTAATGGCAAATTCGCGAAGACGGGCAAACCATTTTGGAGCATTATCGTGGTCGGGAAATAGACCGAGAGCAGCAGCCAAAACGTCGGCTTCCCAACCATTTTCTTCAGCTTTGGTATCTCCGGCATATCCGGTCGGAATCGAACGCTCTAGTTCATAGTTGCACTCAGCTACAAGCAAGTCGCGTATATGGTCGCGTTGTGATTGAGTTAAACTTTCCCATTGGAAGAAAGCAGAATATGCAACCGACATCGCCCACAGTGATGATTCCCATTGGTTGTCGTTTTTCGATGTCGAGCCCCAATAGTTATTGCCTTTGCAGGCATAGAGTTTATTTGCCTTATGGGTTGAATATGAGTAGACAAGCGATTTTTTTGCAAAGTCTTCCAGTTGGTCCCAAGTTACTCCATCGGGAAGAATTACCTTATTTTTGGCATATTTCACCAAAAAAGCGCATATCATCGACATATCTGCATTATGACGCACACCTTGCTCATTATTGCCAAGAGTGTTTTCTCCTTTGAACGAAATCATTGCATGACCTTCCGAGTTTGTACCAGATATCTCCTGTACGTTGTTAGTCATATATTTGGAGAAGTCAGCAAGCATCTGCATCAAGTCTTGCTTCATATCGTCTTCTGATACGAAATCGTGTGTTATAACTCCTTCGGTCGGACTTGTAGAAGCCGTCGCAAATACTTCAATCGGAGTCATTACTGCCATTGCAGCGCAAAGTGTAGTGATAATGAGTTTGTTCATGAGTTATGGTTATGATAAAAGTGCAGACAGGCGGTTAACCTGTCTGCAAATGTACAAAAAATATTTAATAATCCTTTTAACCAAAGGCTTTAATCGCCCAATCGGTTACCCAAATCCATAGCGGACAAGTAGCCATAAAGAGCAATGTGCTTACGGCAAGAGACGAAGTACCCGTCGCAACGTAGGTGTTGTAGCGGCTAGCTATGATGATACCCGACATTGCCGGTGGAAGTGCTGCAGCCATTACGAGCATCCGCAAGTTGCCGGGCTGCATGCCGAATACCAATCCGACAACAAGTACTGCCAATGGCATAATTATCAGTTTAAGAAACGAGCCCATAAACACTTGGCGATTGAGCACTACTTTCACTGACGAGAGCGTTATACCGGCGGCAAAACAAGCCAATGACGCGTTGGCTCCGGAGAGAAAAGTGAATGACGGGTCGAGCTCTGACGGCCATTTTATACCACACAACACCATTACAACTGCCAATATCGGTGCCCACGCTACGGGTTGCTTGAGAGCATCAACAACAGGCTGCCACGGGTTGGGGCGCTTATCGGTGCTCTTTGAGGCGCTGGCTGAATTGAGTAAACACAAGCCCACGGGAATACCGATAGCGTTTACCTCGATTGCCACGATAGCTATAACCAATCCAACGGCAGGAGAACTCCCGAATATAGGACCAAGAACGGCAAATCCAAGGAATCCGATGGTTGGCGAACCGCTGATAAGCGCCGAGATTGCAGCGTCGGCAGATGTGTTGCCTCGATAGGCTTTAAATACGAAATATACTAAGAAAAAGCATGCGAGTATCACCGTAAACGCTATTGCCGTCAACTTGGCATCGACAGCCAACATATGTCGGTTTGCTTTTATAATCGACACAAATAATTCGGCCGGTAAGGCATAATTGAGTACTACTTTATTGAGGACTCTGGCATCTGTACCGGAGAATGCTCCTTTCTTTCCGGAGAAATACCCCAGCGCCATAACGGCAAATATCGGGACGATTGCATATAAGATAATGTGTAGCATAATTATCAGATTTTAAACGGTAAAGTGTTCGATAGCAGAAGGATTGAGATAGCCTATATGCCCCGATTCTTTACCCGAGTTAGCAGCCAACTGTACGTGAATCAAGCATGGAGCTTTCGATGTGATGGCTTCGGTAAGTGCGTTCGATAGCTTGTCAGGAGTATCGGCATAGTACGTTTTTGCACCGAATGCATCGCCAATCTTGTCGTATCGAGCTGATATGTCGAGCGTAGTGGGAGACGGGTCGGAGGAGCCTCCGGGATTGATACCGATGCCATTGTAAATACCACCATTGTTGAATACGACAACAGTTACCGGCAATTTATATCGGCAAATTGTAGAGAAATCCATTCCCGAAAAACCGAACGCACTATCACCTTCAATTGCAACAACGCTTTTACCTGTAGCTACGGCAGCTCCGACGCAAGAACCCATGCCCATACCCATAATCGCCCAAGTGGCGCAGTCGATACGATGGCGAGGTAGCGACATATTGAGCGTATTTCGGGTATCATCGAGCGTATTAGCGCCTTCGTTGACGAGAATAACGTCGCGATTAGCTTCCATTATCGGCTTGATTACTCCGAGGGCTGTAAAGTGATTCATAGGCTGAGCAGAAGCATTATCTGCAAGGCGTTTAGCAAAACTTTCGTTCTTCGTTTTCGTCTCGGATTGCAGCGAAGTCACCCACGATGAGTCCATTGCCAATTTTTCGGGTATTGCTGCAATAAGAGCATCGAGAGAAGTGCTCAAATCGCCTATTACGGGTGCTGCAATCGGTCGGTTGACATCGAATTCTTCTGGGGCAATGTCAAGTTGGACAAATTGTGTCGTCTGACTCCATTTGCCGTGTCCTCGCGAGAGTAACCAGTTAAGTCGAGCACCGATAAGCACCACTACATCGGCTTGCGCCATAATAGTCGAGCGACAAGCAACTGCACTAAGCGCACCGTCGTCAGGCAGAACGCCTTTTGCCATCGACATCGGCAAATATGGAATACCGGTCTTTTCGACCAACGCCTTTAGGCGGTCTTCCACCCGTGCGTAAGCTGCACCTTTGCCGATGAGAAATACCGGCTTTTTAGCTCCGGCAATCAAGTCGGCTGCACGTTTGACGGCAAATTTACATGGTGGCATCGTCGGACATAAATCAACCGGCGTAAAGTATAGCTTTTCAGCTTCACAAGCATCCATTACGGCTCCAAGACATGGCGTTGTTACGTCGAGATATACTCCACCCGGGCGACCCGAAATGGCTGCACGATAGGCACGTACCACAGCTGTCGGTATATCTTGCGGACGGTTGACTCGATAAGCTGCTTTAACGAGCGGACGAGCTATGGCAAGTTGGTCGAGTCCCTCATACGTACCTTGCTGTAAGTCTATAGGCTCACGTTCGCTCGACCCACTAATTTGAATCATTGGATAGCAGTTAACCGTCGCATTTGCCGTGGCTGTCAAGCCATTGAGAAATCCTAACGATGACACAGTAAGCAGCACGCCTGGTGTCTGTGTTAAGTAGCCGTGCGTTGCGGCTGCCATACCGGCTTGCTGTTCGTGGCGAAATCCTACAAAGCGGATACCTCGCGCTTGAGCGAGATAAGCAAGCTCGGTAACAGGGATGCCGACAAGCCCATACATCGTGTCGATACCTACCATTTTAAGCGACCGAACAAGAATATCCATACCGGTCGCCTGCTTTGCACATGTATTATCTGTTGTAGTCATTTTACACTGATTTAAATAGTTATACAACCGAAGCAGCGCGAAGTTTGTCGATTTCATCTTTTGAGTAGCCTAACGAAGCGAGAATATCGCAAGTATCGCCACCGAGGGTCGGGCATGGCTTATACGTAGGTTGGAAATTCGACATCGTGAATGGCACTCCAACTGTAACGAATGTGCCGATTTTGCCACCTTGGTCGATACGAACGAGCGTATTGCCGTCGTAGAGCGATTCATCATCCATAATTTCCTTGGTCGAAAGTACGGGGCCAACCGGCATTCCTGCTTTTGAGAGCAAATCAGTTACTTCAAACTTTGTTTTGTCGAGGCAGAAACGCTGTGTACGAGCGATGATTTCGTCTTTGTGTTTATCACGAGCATCGGCTGTATTGAAGTCGGGATTTGTAAGCCAATCTTCAAAGCCAAGAGCCTTGCAAGCTGCTTCAAAGTCCTTGACACCACGTTGATAGATGATGTAGACGTAGGCGTTCGGATCACTTTCCCATCCTTTACATTTATAAGTCCAGCCAAGAACGCCACTGCCTTCGGTATTGCCCGATCGGGGTACGAAGTCTCCGAATTTTCCATTGGGATACTGCGGGAACTGGGTGAGATATCCGATACGGTCGAGAGTCTGTTGGTCGCGCGTCTTGATACGGCAAAGGTTGAGGCAAGCATTATGCATCGACTGATATACATACGATCCTTCGCCAGTATGTGTGCGCTGAATAAGTGCGGCCAACAATCCGATAGTAAGGTGCATACCCGTATTCGAATCGCCCAACGCGGCACCGCTCTGAGTTGGCACATCATCTACTCCCGAATACCATCCGGTTGTCGATGCCGCTCCGGCAGTTACCTGTGCAATTGGCTCATAAGCCTTGAGATGTACGTAGCGCGAACTGAGCGGAAATCCCTTGATTGAGCCGTAGATACATCGAGGATTCATTTTGTGGACTTCGTCCCATCCGAAGCCGAGTTTTTCGATCGCGCCCGGATGTAGATTTTCGACAAAAATATCAGCATCCATAATAAGGCGTGTGAGAATTTCCTTGCCTTGCGGAGTAGCTGCATTAAGAGTTAACGACTTTTTGCCCGAATTGAGCTGGAGAAAATAGAAGCCAGGTTCATCGGGGTCGAATTGCAATTCTCCGCGAGTGGCATCGCCTGTCCCCGGACGTTCGATTTTGATTACTTCGGCTCCAAGCCAGCCAAGCATTTGCGTACACGATGGGCCCGACTGCACATTGGTGAAGTCGACCACCTTAATTCCTTTTAAAGGAGCATTATCCATATTCATCTTGATTATGAGGTTTATAAGATGAATTGATAACGTTTTTAGCCCTTACTTGGTTCTCGTAAATTTTGTTTCTCACGGTAAAAAACTAATTTACGATATCAACAAGACTAAAGAATGGGGTTTTAATATAATTCGTAAGCACATCAAGGTCGAACCGGCTCTGTGGTACTCCCATTGCGACCGTGCCGGTATCATCGTTTGGCAGGATATGCCTAGCGACGACTCAACTCTTCTTTGGCAACCTCATAATTACTTCAATAGCGTCGAGCTCAACCGCAGAGCTACCAGCGAAGATAATTATCGCAAACAATACTACCCTTCTCGACTTCTAAACCCGGCTAGTGGACTGATGACATACGACTGAAAAGTGATTTGCAGTCGCGATTGAGAGTTCGAAAAGCAAATAAGCGACTTAGCGAAATGTAAATAAAACATTAGCAGCCTCCACGGATAGATTTCTGGTGAAGGCTGCTAATATTATAGTAGATATTTATTTCGATGTTATTCCGCGAGCATTAAGAGCTCGATGGTAGCGAGCGGCGTTTATGCGGTGTGTCGCATAGTCTTTGGCAAAATCATGATAGCCGGAGAAGTCGCTACGAGCACACATATATAAGAAGTCGTGCTTGGGAGCATTTAGACATGCATCGATTGTAGCTTTCTCGACAAAACGAATAGGCCCAATAGGTAGACCGGCGCGGGTGTAAGTGTTGTATGGGCCATCGATACGAGTATGGTCGATGGTTATGCGCCGAAGTGAGAATTGGTTGAGTTGAAATTTCACCGTCGGGTCGGCTTGCAGATTCATTCCGCGGCTGAGACGATTAAGATATAGACGAGCGATGCGAGGTCGGTCGTCGGCAAGATTACTTTCCTCTTCAACAATCGATGCGAGGGTGTGTATCTGATTGGGGGTCAAATTTAAAGCCTGCGCCTTTGCACGACGGTCGTCATTCCAGAATTTTTCGCGATAATTATAGAGTGTACTAAGCACCGATTCTGGTTTGGCACTCCAATAGAATTCGTATGTATCGGGGAAAATTGCTGCAGAATATTCGCAGCGGTTGAAACCTCGTGCGCCGAGCACCGAGTCGGCAGCTTGCTCAAAGGCAAGCGAGTCGAATGCAAAGGTATCTCCGGCGCGTGATGCGAGGTCACTAAATCGACGGATATTATTGAAAGTAAAACGAATAGGCGTCTGATTACCATTCGCAATATTACGGGCAACGCGATAAGCTTTGTCGCCTTCTTTGACTAGGTAAGAACCATAAGCTCGATGGCGATTGCCGCGTTCAATATTCCACATAAGTGCCACTTTTCCACCGAAGTCGTCGCCAAGTGCATCGAGTATAATCGATTTGATGCTATCCTCCGATACGCCTTCGGGGATATTGACGCGTACCGATTCTTTTTCGTAAGGCGAATTAGCGACGGTATATGCAAACACTAGCGCTGCAAGGGCTAAAGTTGAAAATACAATTAGAGTAATAGATATATTTTTAAGATTCATGATGATTGTCATTTTTATGTTCTTCACCTATTATATATTGGTCGTAATATGCCAACAACAACGTTGTAAGCGGTAGTGCGATAATGAGACCTATAAAGCCCATTAATGTACCCCAGATAGATAATGACAGCAAAATAATAGCAGGATTCAAGCCCATTGCCTTTCCCATTATTTTCGGTGTAAGGATTAAATCTTGGATACACTGTACTACAATGTAAACTAGCATACACGCCCACCAGATACCCCAGAAGTCTACTCCTCCATCTACCGAGTAGACTAGACAAAGAATCGTTGTAGGCACAAATGATATTAGCTGAAGGTACGGCACCATATTAAGGACACCGATAAACAATCCCAAAGCTATTGCCATAGGTAAATCTATGACCCAAAATCCAATTGCAAACAATACTCCTACTATTGATGCAACTAACGCTTGACCGCGGAAGTAGTGGTTCATCGATTTTTTGACATCATTGGCTACCTTGAATGTTACCTTACGATACTTCGGTGGTACCATGCGTTTAAAACCTTTCAGAAGGCGCTCGTAGTCTATCATTATAAAGACTACGTATAGCAGGACGATAAACCAATTAAATAGCGACATCACAAAATCGTATCCGCCCGAAATAAACGAACCGGCGGCATCGATTATCGTGCGAATATCCTGACGTGTAAGATGTTGCGATATTTTCTCAAAGTCGATACTATTACGGAGATAATCATGCAAGGCTGCCGGGACAAATGGGATATCGGTGCCACTCCGAGAATAATGACTGACAAAAGACGCTACTTGATGCATTTCCTGAATAATCGTTGGAACTAAGAAGACTGCTAGAGCTGTAAACAAAAGCACCACTTCGAAAAGCGTCATAAATATAGGTAACCAACGTTTTTTCACACGCAGCAATCGTTTGTTATACTGCACTAACGGCTCAAGGAGATACGCAATAAGCCATGCCACCATAAATGGCAAAAGGACTGATTTCAAAACTCCGACAAGCCATACCAGCAAGCAAATCGACCCTATAGTGATCAGAAGTCGAACTACTCGGTCAAACGTATAAGGTCGCGATAGGCGAATACCAGTATTATTTAAGTCTGCATTCATAGCATCTAAGTGTATACCGCAAATTTACACATTATTTTGTCGAGTTCAAAAATTAGGCATGATTTGATGTGGTTTAAATGTTTTTTTTACAAAAAAGTGCTCAAAAAGCGCTAAGCTTGTATTTTTTAGTTAACTTTGCACTGATATAGTTACAATCGTATCATTATTCCTAATTATAAAACCAATACATTTATTACCATGCGCAAAGTTATACTATCGATGTTAGCGGCAGTGGCAATGTTTGCCTGGTCGCCGACCGAAGTACACGCAGCCGGAGGTATTGAGCCTTCGCGTGGTGTGGTGCGTGTTAAGCTTCAGCCCGAAGTTGCCAAGGTGGTGGCTAAATCACCTCGAATGAAAGCTCCGGGTAGCAAAGCCTCTGTTGGCGTTGAATCGCTTGACAATGCACTTAGTTTGATTGATGGTGTTCGTATCGAACCGATGCTTCCACCAAACCCTCTGTTTGCAGCCGAACGTGCTAAGTACGGACTTGACCAGTGGTATGTAGTTCATTTCGATGAAACTATTTCTCCCAATGCTATCCGTAAGCAATTCACCGACGTTGCTGGTGTCTTGAAAGCCGAAGTTGTGAAACCGATGATTCGCAAAGAAGGTAGCGACAACTTCCGTGTTGCTGAAAATCTTCCCGCAGCGAAAGCGCCCGGCAAGTATCCTTTCAACGACCCTCGTCTTCCCGAACAATGGCACTACCAAAACTATGGTACCAGCGGTCAAGCTGTTGCAGGTGCCGACATCAATCTTTTTGATGCTTGGGATATTACTACAGGTAACAAGAATGTAGTCGTAGCTATTATCGACGGTGGTGTTGATTATACCCACGAAGACCTTGCTGCCAATATGTACGTTAACGAAGCCGAACTCAATGGCACTGAAGGTGTCGACGACGATAAGAACGGTTATGTTGACGACATCTATGGCTACAACTTCTGTACTAATACAGGTCTTATCTATCCTCATAACCACGGTACCCACGTTGCAGGTACTGTAGCCGCTGTCAACAACAACGGTAAAGGTGTCTGTGGCGTTGCTGGTGGTGATGGCACTCCGGATTCGGGTGTTAAACTTCTTTCTTGCCAAGTATTCGATAGCCGACAAGGCACCAGCGATGGCGACTTCGCTAAAGCTATCGTTTACGCACGCGAAAAAGGTGCTACTCTCGCTCAGTGTTCTTGGGGTTGGTCCGAACCAGGGTATTACGAACAAGCCGTACTCGATGCTATCGACTACTTTACTGCCGAAGCTAAGAGTGCAAACATGACCGGTGGTCTTATGATTTTTGCAGCCGGTAACGAAGGCTTGACCGGAGACTACTACCCCGGTTGCTACGACAAAGTTGTATCTGTTGCAGCTATGTCGAACGACCTACGTCCTACAAGCTATTCTTGCTATGGCGATTGGGTAGACGTTATCGCTCCCGGTGGTTTGCTCGACTTTGGTGAGTCGGAAGGTATTCTTTCTACTCTTCCCGGCAACAAATACGGCTTCAACGAAGGTACTTCAATGGCAACTCCTCACGTTTCTGGTATTGCCGCTCTCATCCTTTCGAAATATGGTAGTACTTCTTTCACCAACGAAATCCTCCGCACTCAGCTCATTACATCTGTAAACGACTTTTATGGTTATAAAGATGGTATCAACGAGCAGTTCCGTGGCCAGTACGGTTCAGGATACGTTGATGCTTATAAGGCTCTCCAAATGGGCGATGGTTCTGCTCCTGAAACTGTTACCGACTTCACTCTCCAAGCAGCTCAGGACTATATCATTGTTGAGTGGACCATTCCCGCTGCAAGCGACGATAATGTACACAACCACATTATCTACTACTCAACCGAGCCTTTCACCGCAGCCAGCGACCTTTCTAAGATTAAATCTGTCGTAGCCGACACAAAATTCTATACTTCTGGTGCCCATGTTAGCAAGGAAATTTCCGGATTAACTTCGCTCACCAAGTACTATGTAGCTATCCAAGCAGTTAGCCGCTGGGGTGCTGCATCTGAATTGTCTGCTGTGAAAGAAATTCAGACAAACGAAGGTCCGAAGATGGTACTCAGCACTAAGAACCATAATTTGACAAGCCAGAACGGTTCGATTCGACATGGTGCTTTCACCATTTCAAACGACGCCGACGGTATCCTCAAATGGTCTTCTGCTAACACCCTTGCTAGTGCTAAACCTAGCACTTATTCAGTAGTTCGTCCTACTCGTCCTAACGTAGGTCGTCTTGCTCAGGCTTATAACGGCAAAATCGAAGGTCTCGCAAACACTGCAACTACTTACTCAACAGTTGCTAGCGACTATATCGCTTCTGAATACCCCAAGACCATCAAGTACTACAGCACATATTATGCTGTTATCGGCGACTCTGATACTTCGTTGCCCAACTCGATGGCTCAGTTCTTCTGGGTAGATCCTGAAGTATATCCCGACGGATTCAACCTCACCAGCGTTGTTACCGACTTTACTTATGGTAAGAATCCTAAGATTGAAATCTACAAAGGCTCTAGCTCTATCACCTCTGCTACTAAGATTCAGGATGTTGATGCTTCGCAATTTGTATACAAACAGCCTGTAGCTCTTAACGAGCAGATCTATTTCGCTCCCAATGAATCTTTCTGGATCGTAGTACACTTCGAGGGCAATCAAGAAAGCTGGTCTCTCCCTGTTGCGCTCTTCTCTAGCGAATATAGCTACGTTGGCTCATACAGCTACATGAGTAACGACATGGGCCAGACTTGGGTTTCTCTCCAGAAAGCACTCGTAGGTTCGACATACGAACCCGATGCTGCCAAGCTTACTTGGGGCGTTTGGGCGCGTAGCGACAACCCCGACTTCAGCGAAGTCCTCATCCTTGACCCCGCAAAGGGCACTGTAGCCCCCCACGAAAAGCAGACTGTCAACGCTTCTGTCGACGGTTCTAAGCTCGTAAACGGCACCTACAAGTTCAACCTCGCTCTTTCGACCAACGAAACAGGCAAAGAACTTGTAACTCTACCCGTTAACGTAACAATCAAAGGCAACCCCGCCGACATTCAAGTTCCTAAAGTTGTCGACTTCGGTTCGCTCCTCGTTGGCGAAAGCAAGACTCTTACTGTTGAAGTATTCAATAATGGCTTTGGTCCTTTTGCCGGATCAGGTACAAATGGCAACATCCCCAGCAAAAGTATCTCTTCTACCTCTGAACACTTCAAAGGCCCCGGCCAGATTCTTGCAGGCGTTCCCGCCCGTAGCTATCAGACATTCGAAGTTACTTATACTCCGAAAGCGGCTGGTAGTCATACAGGCACCATCGTCGTTAAAGATTATCAAGGCAAAGAATTCAGTGTAATCGTTCGTGGTGTTGCTACCGACCCATCTAAGTTGGCTCTTGAGCCCGCTGTTGTCGATGCCGGCACCCTCACTGTAGGTGGCGAATCGAAAGAAGTTAGCTTCAAGGTTGTAAACCAAGGTAACTATCCTCTCGAATACGTATTCCCGAAATTCTCGAAACAAACTATCGAAAACAAGGGCAACACTCTCCACCAGTATGGTTACCTTATCAACTCTAACATCGAAGGCTACAACCCCGGATTCGAATACTCTGCTCCCGAGCAGCTTGTGAATGCCGTTGACGTTCGTCCTCAGCTTAGCGACAATGCTCCTCTGTCTGAACCCATCTCAATGGGCTTCGAATTCCCCTTCTATGGCGAAAACTACGACAAAGTGTACATCACCAGCTATGGTGCTCTTAGCTTCGGCGTTAACGAAATCAGCTTGTGGTCGCCCCTCAGCCCGAAGAACCCCGAACGTATCAACGGCATGGGTATCATCTCGGCATACGGCAACTTGCTTAACTTCGGTGCTAACTCGCAGATTAAATACGCTAAGCAGGATGGCAAATTTATCGTAAGCTACGAAAACGTTCTTGGTCTTGTTTACGAATCTCAAAACAAGCCCATCAGCTTCCGTATCGTACTCTCGCGTAATGGCGACGTAGAAATGTACTACGACGACTATATCGCCGACGATATGTTCCAAGATGGTTCGACTCTCTTCTGCGGTCTTTCTGACAAAGCCGTTTCGGACTATATCGAAGTTACAAGTACAAATGTATCGCTATACAAAGTATCTTCGACCGATAGCCGCGTTGAAACTGACGATAACCAGCGTTATCGCAAGTTCAACACCGGTACTGCAGTTAAGTACAGCGCTCCTAAACCTTCTTTCGTAAGCGCGCTTGATAAGCCTTACGGCATGGTAAATCCCGGCGAAAGTGTTGAAGTTAAAGCCACATTGGAGGCTAAGGAAGGTCTCGATGCAGGTGCTACATCTTATGCTCTCGCTATCGTTACCAACGACCCCAACCCCACTGTTGGCTCTATCGTGTTCAACGCCGTTATCGATGGCGACCTCGTTGCTGAAGCTGCTCTCGAAGATTCTGCTATCGACCTTGGAGATGTATTCCGCACATCAGACAGCAAGGCTATTGTAACCGTTAAGAATAACGGACACAATACTCTTACCGTCACCAATGTTAATATCGAAGGCGCTGGTTTGACCCTCAGCCCCATTACCCTACCCTTCGAACTCGCACCTCGCTCGGCGAAAGACGTGTATATCGTAGTCGACACCGAATCTTCGCGTGCTATCGACGGTACTGTAACCATCTCGACTTCAACCGGAGACCTCACCGCTACTGTTAAAGCTAACGTAATTGGTGTTCCCGTTCTCGAGTTGAGCGCAGATGCATTTAACGAAGAAGTAACTAGTGGCGAAAATCTTCATCGCGACCTCACAATCGCTAATAAGGGCAACGAACCGTTGACTTACAGCATCACTCCGACCCCGATCGTGAAGATGGCATTCCCCGAAAACGAAACTTCGAGCATCACATACAAGTATGAATACTCTGAAGATGAAAACGATGTTGAATTCGATTGGATCGATGTTGAAACAACCGGCCTCGGTGAACACACAGCCCTTTCGTACTACAACCTCCACGACTTCATCACCGTTCCTCTTGACTTCGAATTCCCCTTCTATGGCGAACGCTATGATACAATCTTCGTTTACAACACCGGTTTCGTATCATTCACTCGTCGTGAAGACCAAAATGCTTGGCCTGAACCTCCTGCCGACTATCCTTCTGGTTCGATCTACACCAATATGATTGCTCCCTATTGGGGTCTCCACTCTCCCAATACCACCAATACATCGGGTACATACCACTATATAACTGAAGATCGTGCCGTTATCTCATTCATGGAATTCGGCAACTCGATGAATAGCGGTGTTTGCTTCCAGCTTATCCTCGAAAAGGATGGTACATTCAAATTCCAGTATAAGCCCAACAGCGGTTATTCTCAGATTCAAGCGCCTTATGGTCTCGCCGGTATCTGTAACAAAGACGGTTCGGAAAGCATCCGCATGCAGGACTACCAGATCAAGTTCAATACCGCTACACTATTCTCGCCCATTACCAAGGCTACTATCGAGCCCGGTAAGAGCGAAACTATCGGTCTTGACTTCGAAACCGCTCGCATGGACGGCACTTACACCGGCACTATCAAAGTTGCTACCAACGTGCCCGGTAAAGAAAATGTCAACATCCCTGTAAGCCTCAAAGTTAATGGTGTCGCTGATCCCGTATGGCCCGACTCTATCTACATCGAGCACCCAATCGGTTACATCGATTACCAAGATCCCGCTCGTGCTATCATGGCATCGTATAGCGCACTTCTACCTATTGTAAATGCCGGTACTGGTGCATTCTATATTGCAGGCGTTGAATTCGAATCTCCTAAATTTGTCGATCCCGACTATCCTCAGTTTGGTGAAGAAGATATGTTTATGCTCTGCTACTATGCTGAAGCAAATAGCGGTGTAGACCCGATGGCAAACGATCTTCCTTCGTTCTCCGACGCAAACAAGGCTTGGACCCCATACTATAATGAACCTCTGAAGGTTGGTACCGAACCTATTTACTTCATGGTTCCCATGTATGCCGAATCTCCTGCTGGATACACTCCCGGTGAATACAATCTGACTGTACGTATATACTACACTCTTGAAGAAGATTCTGAAGACTTCTTGACTAAAGATCTCAAGATTACATTCAAGACTACTGAAGTTCCTGTTCTTTCTCTCGACCAACGCGAATTGCGAATCAAAGCTGATAGCGAAAACGATGTTATCAGCAAGTCGTTCAAAATCGCGAACACCGGTGATTACAAACTATCATATAGCCTTGTTCTCGACGCAACCGGCGTAGGTGAAGAAATCCCCGAAATCCCCGAAGAAGACGATATGTACTGGGCGCCTGCTAAGAAGGTTATTCCTACCGAACTTGCAGAACTTTCAGCACCCAAAGCAGCTGCCAAGATCAAACCTCTTGACGACGACAGCTACGTAGATAGCGACTTCTCGCGTTCGGCTTTCGACCTTCCACGTAACTTCACTTACACCGACGCCCTCTACTATCCTTATTCTACCGGTACTGCATACCAGTATGGTTCGACTAATATTTACGACATCTACAAGGCTGCTACTCATTTCGTAGCTCCAGAAGGTGGCTTCAACATCTCACACCTATATACTGCTGTCGACGTTAGTACTTGCACTAACTATGGCGTGAAATTTGAATTAGTTCTCGGCGACGACCCCGACGGTAAAGACATTATCGGTACTGCCAACCTCCTTATCGAAGGTCAGGAAGATCCTTATGTTGGTCAGTTCTTCGTTGTAGCTCTCGATAAGCCTGTATACCTCAACGAAGGTGAAGCATTCACCGTAGTAGTAACATACAGCGCTGGTTCTCTTTATCCTGCCTACGTTTGTCCGAAGGAAGAACAGTGGGTATCTGACCGCTACCAAGGTTGGGTTGAAAACTATGGTTGGTTCGACCTCGGTGCGTTGTTCAAAGAATCTTATGGTTCTCTCGGCTACATCCTCACCTGTCTCGAAACAACTGAAGGTCAGCCTTGGGTACGACTCCTTTCTGCCGACAACGGTGTCGTTGAAGTAGACGAAAATGCTGAAATCAAGGTAGAAGTAAACGCTTCTTCAGCGCGTCTTGAAAAGAACAATAAAGCCGTTCTCGTTATCAAGAGCAACGACATCAACGAGCCTATCATCAACTTCCCCATCTACCTCGATTGCAACAGCCGTCCTACTATCACTACAACAGAATCGGTTGTAGCTACAAAGGAAAATGAATCTGTTGAAATCCCCGTATCTGTTTACGACGAAGATGGCGATGATGTAACTGTATCTCTCACCGACAACTTCGGCTTCGCTAAGATTACTTCTTACACCGTTGCTGAAGGCGATGCAGCGGTCGTTACAGCTAACGAAGACGGCACTTACCTCATCAGTGGTGCTACTGCTCCCGTTAACTTCATCGTTACTATTGCTCCCGACTTCGGTACTGCAAGCACCGGTAACGCATTCTCTGTTAATGCAACCGACTCAAATGGCCACAAGTCTGAAGTTTCGGTTCGCTACGACATCGAATTCGTCAACCGTGCCCCTGTTACCAAAGGCATCGAAGAAATTACTATCGCAAAGGGTTCTCTCTCTGACATTATCTCATTCGATACCCTCTTCGAAGACCCCGACGGCGACAAGCTCACATACAAATTGAGCCTCGCTCGTAACAACTATGTAGAAGCATTCACAACTTCTTCAGGTGTTATCTTTAATGGTCTCCGTACCGGTTATGCTCGTGCTACTATCACTGCAACCGACCCCTACGAAGAATCTGTAGAATTACGTCTCAGAGTAAACGTTTCTGACGAAACCGGCGTTGACGGTGTAATCGCAGAAAACGGTGTCCTCACCGTTATGCCTAACCCTGTTGAAGATTGGCTCAACGCTCAATGTGGCTTCACCGCTACCAACGTCGAATTTACTCTCTACGGTGTTAACGGTGCTGTCCTTGCACAAGAAACAGCTGACGTTGTCAGCGGCGACTCGGTTCGCATGAATGTTGTAGGTGTTCCCGCCGGCAACTACATCCTAACCGCAGTCTACGATGGCAATATGGTTGTTGCTCGCGTAGTTAAACGATAAGTAAATCACATACCTTTCGCCGCCCCCGATGGTCGAACCGTCGGGGGCGGTTTGTTTGTTTATACGAAATTTGCTAATTTTGTGGCATGAATTGGTTTGAAAGCCTCTTTTTAGAGCAGACACCTCTGCAAGCAGTGTGTGTGCTGTCGGTTATAATTGCGATAGGATTGGGTCTGGGCAAATTGCGCGTTTGCGGAATTTCGCTCGGCGTTACTTTCGTATTCTTTACCGGCATCGTGGCAGGGCACTTCGGATTTGCCATCGACCATAACATGCTCAAATACGCCGAAGACTTCGGTCTGGTGCTTTTCGTCTACGAACTCGGTCTGAAAGTTGGACCCGGCTTCTTCAGTTCCTTCCGAACTGGCGGTTTGAAACTGAATATGATAGGCTTGGGAGTCGTTTTCCTAACTACCGCTACTGCGTTGCTACTGAGCGTATGCTTCGGCATATCAATGTCCGACATGGTTGGCATCTTATGCGGCGCGACCACCAACACTCCGGCTCTCGGTGCCGCCCAGCAAGCACTTCAACAATTGGGCATGCCGACATCGGGTGCGGCACTTAGTTGCGCTGTAACTTATCCGCTAGGTGTAATTGGTGTCATTCTGGCATTTATCGTAATCCGTAAACTATTTCTCCGTAAATCTGATCTCGAAGTTCGTAATCGCGATGACGGAGACCATACTTTCGTTGCCGAATTCGTCGTTTCAAACCCGGCAATCGATGCCATCACCATCAAACACCTATCAATGTCGTTCAACTCCGACTTCGTCATTTCGCGTGTTTGGCGACATGGTGATACACTAATTCCGGGACCCGACTTCGAACTTCGTAGCGGCGACCACCTTTTGGTAGTTACAAACGATGCCGATGTTCCTCGACTAACTATTCTTTTCGGTGAAAAGACCGATAAGGACTGGAATCGACCCAATATCGACTGGAACCGCATCGATAAAACTCTAGTCTCTAAAACGATCGTTGTGAGCAAACCGGCTCTTAATGGCAAACGACTCGGCTCGCTACGGCTACGCAACAACTTTGAAATCAATATCAGCCGCGTAACTCGTTCGGGTGTGCGCCTGCTTGCCACTCCCTCGCTTATACTTCAGCTTGGCGACCGACTTACTATCGTCGGACAATCTGAAGCCGTTGATAAAGTCGCCGTTTTGCTCGGCAACTCCGTTTCCGACCTCAAAGACCCCAACATTGCCGCGATTTTCATCGGCATGGTACTTGGTTTGATTGTCGGATCGGTGCCCATCATGATCCCGGGCATATCCACGCCTATCAAGCTCGGACTTGCCGGTGGACCCATCATTGTTGGTATACTTATCGGACGCTTCGGACCGCAATTCCACCTAGTTACATACACGACTCGCAGTGCCAACTTAATGCTTCGAAGTATCGGACTTTCGCTATTTCTTGCCTGCCTCGGGCTAGAATCTGGTGCTAATTTCCTTGAGACTGTTATGCGTGCCGATGGGGTTCTTTGGATTGCACTCGGTTTTATCATCACCATAGTGCCCAGCATCATTATGACAGTACTCGCTATGCGCGTTTGGCATCTCGACTTCGGCACTGCTGCCGGCATGACTTGCGGTGCAATGGCAAACCCGATGGCTCTTACTTACACCAACGAAAACGTCCAAGGCGACGATGCTTCGGTGGCTTATGCTACCGTATACCCACTATCTATGTTTATGCGTGTAGTTGTCGCGCAACTACTCATACTAATTTTCGTCTAATTAGTCCCGGTCTTGGGCTTTCTCCATTTAAGATACTTTAACCACCATATTATCCGTCGTAAGACTGATTATATCTATCTTTGAGGAGAAAAACAAAACCTTGGACTAATATAATGGAAGATATTACCGAATTATTCATCTCAATTATAGAAGAGGCTCCCGGAATTGACATCGCAGAGTCGCAGTTCAAGCAGTCGCTTATCGACGACCCTGAGCTCCGCAAGGCATATCGCGAATATTGCCGAGAACAAGGTACGTCGGAGAAAAACGGCTTTATTGAATTCTGTGAAGAGTACTGCTCCGACCGCAATTCGATATGGGATAGTCTCAGCGACTACGATAATATAGAATGAACAACACACTCCGCCTTCCCGCCGAATGGGAGGCTTCTCAAGCCATTTTGATGGCATGGCCGCACGAGGGTACCGACTGGGCTCACATGCTCGATGATATCCGTCGTTGCTACGCCGATATAATCGCCGCTGCTGCTGCGAGGGCTAAGGTGATTCTCATTGGGCCTGAAGAACCCGACGAGAAATATATGCCCGTAGGAGAGTTGCGAGACAACATTATCTTCTTTAATATCCCCACAAACGACACCTGGACTCGCGACTATGGTGCAATTACTTGCGTGCGTACCGACAAGGAGGGCAATCAAGTCTTTGAAGTAAACGATTTTATGTTCAACGGTTGGGGTTTGAAATTCGCTTCCGACTGCGACAACCTTGCCACGCCCCGCCTTTTCGAAAATGGCGTATTTGCAGGCATACGTATAAATCGCCTCGGTTTTGTCCTTGAAGGCGGCTCGATTGAGAGCGACGGCAACGGAACTATGCTTACTACTGCCGATTGTCTCCTTTCTCCCAACCGCAACGGCGACCTTAATCTTGAGCAGGTCGAAGCTCGTCTTAAGGAGATGTTCAACCTCCACACGGTCCTTTGGCTCACAAAAGGTGCTCTCGAAGGCGACGACACCGACGGACACATCGACACTCTTGCCCGTCTTGCTCCTCCGGGAGATGTAATCTTCTACACTGGTTGCCACGATGAAGCCGATTCCCACTACGAATGTCTTAAGGCTATGTATGATGAATTGCGTGAGTTGCGCACTGCCGACGGGCGTCCGTTCAACCTCATCGAGTTGCCTTTACCGGATGCGATTTACGACCCCGACGATGAAATCCGGCTGCCGGCTACTTATGCCAATTTCTTGATTCTCAATGGTGCCGTATTGCTCCCCGTATACAATCAACCGATGAAAGACCTTATGGCTCAAATGGCAGTAAAGGCCGCAATGCCCGACTACGATGTCGTGCCAATCGACTGCCGTGCCCTCATTCGTCAACACGGGTCTCTACACTGTGCCACTATGCAATTCCCGGCTAACTCCCTCAATATAAAATGAAAACGCTCAAAACAGGTATAATCCAGCAACATAACACTGCCGACATAATCGACAATCGTCGTCGACTTGCCGAAAAAGTTCGTCGACTTGCCAATGAAGGCGCTAAACTAATCGTTAACCAAGAACTGCACGACTCTCTATATTTCTGCCAAACCGAAAATGTTGATACTTGTGGATTGGCCGTAAATATCCCCGGCGAGGTATCCGACTTTTATTCGGCACTCGCTCGCGAATGTGGTGTTGTTCTCGTTACTTCGTTATTCGAGCGTCGAGCACCGGGGCTTTACCACAATACCGCAGTCGTTTTCGACTCCGATGGTAGCATTGCCGGAAAATACCGTAAAATGCATATTCCCGACGATCCTGCTTACTACGAAAAATTCTACTTCACACCCGGCGACCTCGGTTTCAAACCAATTGAAACATCTGTCGGCCGTCTTGGCGTACTCGTTTGCTGGGATCAGTGGTACCCCGAAGCTGCGCGTCTTATGGCGCTCGCTGGGGCTGAAATACTCATCTACCCCACTGCAATCGGGTGGGAAAGCAGCGATACCGATGCCGAACAAGATCGCCAACGTGAAGCGTGGACTACTGTTCAACGAGGGCATGCTGTTGCAAATGGTCTACCTGTAGTTGCGGTAAACCGTGTTGGACACGAGCCCGATCCGTCTGGTGCAACGAACGGCATCCAATTCTGGGGTTCAAGCTTCGTTGCCGGTCCTCAGGGCGAATTCCTTTATCGCGCTTCTACCGACAAAGAAGAAGAAGTAATTATCGACATCGACATGCAACGCTCTGAGCAAGTTCGCCGTTGGTGGCCGTTCTTACGCGACCGACGCATTGATGCATACTCCGACATCACTCGTCGCTTCATCGACTAAGTTTTCCTCGACTCATAAAT
>CAZYYV010000039.1:0-22342 GCA_964651295.1 uncultured Bacteroides sp. | reverse complement strand
CCCCCGCGGTTAACAGCCAAATCGGCAGCAAGAGTACATTGACATTTTGGAAAAAAACTAAAGCGCAAGCGCTCGACAGGTCAAACAAGTCCGACTTGTCCTATAGCTGAGTTGTATCTGCCTTCGAATACCTGCGTCGAGGTGGGCGCGAGAATACTGACTATCAACGAATAGACTCCACTTCTTCTCGCGTTACATTATCACCTTTAATATTTCACCTTGTAATCCCCCCTCCGAATAAAAAACTTTGCAAATTTCTCTCGCAAACCATTCTCTAAACTCTTAAACTAGATCCTTTTAAACGAGAACGACAAAGGCTTCTCCCAAAATATCAAGACATGCTATATTAACCCAAGTCCCAAAAATGGCAAAATTTCTGGTGAGATTTGTAAATTTTTCGCCAAAGTTATCAGATTTAGGCACAAAAGTGCTAATTTTGCAGTGGTATGTCTAAAGTATTCAGAACGATCATATTGATATTTGCTACATTTGTTGTATTTGGAGTTTTTCAGAAATTACTTTTTGTAGCTCTATATCACCAACTTATAGGAGAAGATGCTATGTTGGCGTTTGCTGCTGCAACGTCGCACGGCTTTGCTATGGATTGTTCTGTAGCGGGATATTTGACAGCTCTTCCGGCTTTGTTGCTCTCTATTTCGTGTTTGGGTGCAATGGAGGTAATTAAAAAGATACTTAAGGGCTATTTTATTGTCATTGCCTTTATTATATCTGCAATCACTACTATCGATTTAGGGTTGTATTCTTATTGGGGATTCCGTCTCGATGCCACGCCGTTATTTTATTTCACCACTTCTCCGTCGGCTGCAATGGCAAGTGTGGAGTGGTGGCAAGCTTTGTTAGGCGTACTCGTTACCTTATTATTATCAGCCGCTCTTTTTGCTGCGTTATGGGCTATAACAAAGCGAATTGAACCGATTCAAAAGTCAAAAGTTAAAGCACTGATAGCAAGTTTACTATTATCTGCTTTGCTATTTATACCAATTCGCGGTGGTGTAACTGTATCGACTATGAATATGAGTCATAGCTATTTTAGTACGAATCAACGTCTAAATCACGCTGCGGTTAACCCATTTTTTAGCCTCCTTTATTCGTTGACTCATCAAACTGATTTTGCGAGCCAATATCGGTTTATGCCTGAGGACGAAGCCGAAGCTGTGATGTCTGTATTGAAGACTAGCGGCATGTCTCATTCCGATACCTTGTTGACTTGTCAGAATCCGGATGTATATTTGATTATCCTTGAGAGTTTTTCGGCTCATCTTATGCCTTCGCTTGGAGGAGAAGCTATTGCTGTCGGACTTGATTCAATAGCGAAACAAGGCATTTTGTTTAGCCAGTGCTATGCGTCGAGTTTTCGTACCGATCGAGCATTGCCGGCAATCCTTAGTGGCTTTCCTGCTCAGCCTTCAACAAGTATTATGAAATTCACCGACAAGATTGAGCGGATGCCAGGCATCGCTGCCGAGTTGGGTGCTGCCGGTTATTCTACCGCGTATTATTATGGCGGGGATGCGAATTTTACCAATATGAAAGCGTATCTAAAGAGTACGGGCTTCGAAACCATTATTTCTGATGCCGATTTCTCGATAAGCGAAAAGGCTAGCAAATGGGGTGCGCCCGATCATCTTGTTTTCGAACGTGCTCTTACCGATATACGTGCAAATATCTCTGATAAGCCTGTTTTCAGAGTAATACAAACGTCAAGTAGCCACGAACCATTTGAAGTGCCATATAGCAATCCTCGATTTGCAGATGAACCGAAGAAAAATGCTTTTGCATACGCCGATAGCTGCTTAGTGGCATTTGTCGATTCGCTAAAAACGTTACCGGATTATGAGCGTTCGCTTATCTTTATTGTGCCTGATCACCTCGGTGCTTGGCCGACAAATTTAGATTCTCCTGTTGCTCGCCATCACATTCCCTTAGTTATCACCGGTGGGGCTATTTCGATTAAGGGAGCTACTATATCCACACCTGCATCCCAGACCGATATTGCTGCTACAATTCTTGCCTTGCTCGGATTGGAGCATAATAAGTTTATCTATAGCAACGATTTATTCGACGCCAAAATTCCTCACTTCTCTTTTTTTACAGACCCTTCAATTGCAGCTATGGTGACTCCGACCGACACGGCTATCGTTTATCTTGATAGCGAAATTCCGTCGTCTGCCGATTCCACTGAAATGCGCACTAAGGCTTATCTCCAAACCTTGTATAACACCATCGAAAAACTATAATAATGATCGATTTTTTAATTGCTCTTGACACTCAAATATACCTTTTCTTCAACGGTTTACATACTCCTTTGCTTGATGAATTTATGATGCTCTTCACTGGGAGGTTCATCTGGGTGCCGATGTATGTAGCTCTCGCAATATTGATGATTAAGACTTTTGGATACCGTCTTGGTACCTTGTATATTGCAGTGGCCGGACTAGCCATCCTACTTACTGATCAAGCTTGTGCAACTTATATGCGACCGTTCTTTGCGAGATTGCGTCCGTCTAACCCCGACAATCCACTTTCTGCATTTGCCACTCTTGTCGATGGTTATAGAGGTGGTCGTTATGGTTTTCCCTCATGTCATGCTGCGAACTCCTTCGCATTGGCTACTTTTATTAGTTGCCTCTTGCGTCGTCGAGGACTATGTATATTCATGTTCTCATGGGCGATATTAAACTCATATACACGTCTTTATCTTGGTGTTCACTATCCGGGAGACCTTGTAGTTGGCGCGATTATTGGTTCGAGTATTGGTGTAATGTGTTATATGGCTGTTAGTTTCATCTCACGTGAGCAACGTATTCACTCTCGTCATGGCTTAAATCGTCCATTGTTTGTTATACCCGCCGACATTAATTTTGCCGGAATTCAGATTAAAAACTTGGGTTTTACAATTGGCGATTCCATTATCACAATATTTGCGTTGACTGTGATTAATATGCTTTTAATAGCTATGGATTAATTCTTTATGCGGCTGAATCGAAGCGTCGCTTTGTGAAGAGGTAATGTAATTTTTAGAGCCATTCCTTCAATTTCGTATGTCGCGTTTCCTTCGTCGAGCACCGGGTCGCCGGCGGCGTCAAGCCATTTGAGGTCGAAATGGTCGCGAAAAACTGTTGGGCGTAGGTGTCCTTTAATCATCAATGGTTGCCATATTGTCTCCTGAGCGTTGGCTCCATCGAGATATACGATTTTATAGCCGCCATTTCCATCCGAAATCGTTGCCAAGGCATATCTTCCGCCTAAATGGGCCTTTGTCGGTTCTGTATCGCGGTCGAGATACATCCACAAACCTTCATAGCCGTCAGTTGATGAGCTTAGATACTCTTTTAATGCTTCAATTGACTCAAATTCAGCCCATTCAACTGGACTTGACGGAAGCATTAATACTTCATTTTGCAATTCTTCCAGAGCTTTTTCGCTGCGATAGCCTATAGCTCCGGGTGTTTTGCGTTCAAATGGAATTTCAATAGTCTTTGTAAGCTTTTTACCACCCAAACTAACTGATGCGTAGTCGGATTGCGCTGTAAGAATTACCGAAAATCCGCAACCATCACCATTGGGATAGTCGGAGTGATATTCTCCACTATCAAGTACGTTGTCTTGGCCGTCTATCACGCTCACAACCTTGTATTTCCCGTCAAATCCAAGTTCTTGATGTGTTGATAAAACTGCGGGAATCTCGTAGTCGAATCGTTGGTAGTTTGCACTATCTAAATAGTTCCATATTAAAGAGCAACGAGTATCGGATATGCGAGCTGGCTTAAGGCGTAGGTGATAGCGAAGTGTCTGCACAGCTTGGTCTATGTGCACGATATTGTCGGCTGCAAAAACCGGCATGGATAGCGTTAATGCAAGTAATATGTTAGCAGCGGCTCGCATCAGAATATAGTTCTTCAACTGCTGCGCAGAAATCACTTTCCGGCATATCGTATGGCAACCAATTGATATGAAAACCGCGCCGTTCCATACCTCTAAACCATGTCATCTGTCGCTTGGCAAACTGATGAATTGCAGTTTCCAATTCTACTTCCATCTCTTGACGTGATAGACGTCCGAGCAGATGCATTGTCAGAAATTTGTACTCCAATCCATAGTAAATAAGTGTTTCAGGATCGATACCCGATGCGAGCAGTCGTTCTGTTTCGGCGAGCATATCTTCGCTGTCGAATCGTCGACGCATACGTTCGCTTACCATCCGTCTGCGGTCATCGCGTGGTATATCAACTCCGACTATAACGGCATCGAGCGGTCGGGGCTCGTGGGCGGCTCGGTCGGCCTCCGGATGTTCGATATAGTACTGCTCAATTTCTATAGCTCGAATAGCTCGCTGAGCAGTGTCGACATCGGTGGTATTGTGAAGTTGCTTCGTTCGAGCCAAAATTTCTGTCAACTCTTCAAGCGACTTGCCGGCAAGCGATTGACGTAGCTCTGTATTTTCTGGGACCTCTGGCAACTCGGTACCCTTAAGAAGTGTCTCAACATACATACCCGTTCCTCCTACGACTATCGGCATCTTCCCGCGACTGTCAACGTCGGCAAGAGCCGCACGAGCATCGCGCAGATACTCATAGAGGTTATATTTATGCCCCGCAGGAGCAACATCAATTAGATGGTAAGGAACATCGCCATAGTCGCCGAGATCTTTGCCGGTACCGACATCCATACCGCGATACACTTGGCGCGAGTCGGCGCTTATAATCTCTCCGTCGAAGTATTTTGCGAGCGACACGCCTCGGCGTGTCTTGCCACAGGCCGTCGGACCTACAACAGCGATTATCGGGCGTGAAAGAGTATATTCTGTTCTCATCATTTTTTTGTTTTAGTACGACGGAAGATATCGGTCATCTGCTGCCATAGATGGCGAAGTGTGAAGAATCTACGATCTTCGTTATTTTCGGCTACGTCAAACCACGAAATATCATCGTAGTTTACCGCCCATTTATTGAGATCGCGAAATCGGAAAGTCGGACGATAATGCTTTATCGGATATAGGCGCCTACCGCGGCGATCGTAGGTTTTCCATGCCATTGTTATGGTATGGATGCGGTATAACTCATTTGCTAGCGAGGGCTTAAAACTGTTTGTTGCCAACGCTTGGTCAATCATATAGTCGTTAAACCAAATGCCTTCCAATTTACTATCATTATCGACAAATACGGCATAGTGGATTACCTTCGAACGATGTGCAAAGCCGTCGTTGGTATAGCAATATCGCATCTGGAAATCTTCAATGCCGCTTTTCTTTACAAATATTTCGCGTGCACGCTCTTCGCTGATCCCTTCGCAATGACTTAAAACCTGTTCAAACGGGGTGTCAAATTGTGCATCTGCATTGGCTAGAAGTAAATCGTCGTTATAGAACACCAAATAGCGAATAATAGTAGAGCCGATTTGTGCCGGATTCGACTCTTCGAGGGTTCGGTATAGACGATGAATTCGAGCATAGCGTCCTGCAAAAAATAGCAGCGATACGGCATACATTGTTACAGGAACATAATTGAAGAAGAATTGGTCGGGCTCGTTAAGGTTGGCATTGAGATACTCCGTAAAGTAGTACCAATACTCGAATCCGCACATAAGTGCTGCAACTACGAGAAGCACCCATAGTTGGTACTTCGATTCTTTGTAGTATAGTGTTGCCACAATGCTATCGCCGGCATAATAACCGTTACGGCGTTGCAATAGTCGACATTTTCGCTCTCCATAGCCCGTTACGAGCGAAATACAACATAATGCTATCGCTATTGGATAAATCACCAAGCAGGTTATAAACGGAATTTCGCTATTGTATAGCTCGAGATGCACGACTGCCGGAACGAAGAGGTCGGTGCATAGAAGTACGATAATAAACATCACCGCAGCTCCTATCAACATCACTTGCGAAGATAATCTTACAAGCATCGAACAAGCACTCACTCCGCTATCTACATCGCTGCGCATCATTGCTATCAGCGAGTAGCCTGCTGTGAAGCATATAAAGGGTATCCATATACGAGGCACGACTAAGGCTAGAAGTAAGGGCAAGGTCATTGCTCCGAACGATATCGCCCAGTTGAACCATAACGCGTGCACAACCCGATATGTCCGTTTTACTTTATAGTCTCCACTTGCCTCTTCCATGGCTACTTCAATTTATCTTCGAAGAATTGTAGCATTTTGGCATACACCACTGCGCGAGCGTTGCATCCATTTATAGAGTGATTCATCTGGGGGAATACAAACATATCGCAGAGGATGCCGGCATTCTGCAGTGTCGACACATAGCGGAGACTATTTGCCGGGTGTACATTGTCGTCGGAGGTCCCATACATAATCAACAACGGACAAGCCAAATGTAGTGCGCGATTGATTGCCGATGCTTCGTTATACCCGCGCTCGTTCTGCTGAGGTGTAAGCATATATCGCTCTGTGTAGACGGTGTCGTAGTAGCGCCAATCGGTTACAGGGGCAATCGACACTGCTGCTGCATACGGACATTCATCTGCCGACGCGCACATAAGGGCTTGGTAGCCTCCGTAGCTCCAACCGTAAATGCCGATTTTCGATGCATCTACGTAGGGGAGCGATGCTGCATAGCGAGCTGCTGCCAATTGGTCGATAGTTTCGTAGTGGCCGAGATTCTTGTAAACAGCTGTGCGGAATTCTTTTCCACGACCTCCGGTTCCACGACCGTCAACACATATCACCAAAAAGCCTTTTGATGCATAATAATCCTGCCAATCGAGAGTCCAACGGTCAAGTACTTCTTGCGACCCTGGCCCGCTATACTGACTCATTATAACCGGATAGCGATGCGACGCGTTAAAGTTGCGAGGTTTAACGATATATCCGTTAAATTCAAGTCCACCTTCACCGGGTACTTTGATAAATTCGCGTACGGCTTTGAGCGACGCTGTGCGTGTTTCGTAGTCTTTATTATCTACAAGTGTACGAATCTTCTTGCCATCTGCTTTGCAAAGACTATAAGTAGGTACTTCAGTCGATGAATTATGGCTCAGAAGCATAGCTGTGCAGCCGGGCGCAAATGTCGCATTAGAAATACCCTTGTCGGTGCTTACTGCGCTAACTATACCTTTTCTGTCGAGTCGGTAGATGGTTCGGTCGATGGGGCGAGGTGCTGCTGCCTGATAGTAGTGATTACCGAGAGCATCACTACCATAGTAAGCGGTAGCGTCGATTCCGCCGGGTGTAATTTCGCGTAGTTTGGCACCCGAATACGAGTATTCGTAGTAGCGGTTATAACCATCCGCATCCGATGAAATTACGAATGAATTTGCTCCGAATTTGATTGTGCTATAAGCATCTTGTTCAACCCAAGCGTTGCTATCTTGTGTATAAATCGAGCGAGCCACAGTTGATTTCGGATTGACCATAAACAACTCATAGTGGTTCTGATCGCGATTGAGAGTCGATACCATCAATTGAGTTTCTTTGGGCCCGTATTCAATTCGAGGAATATAGTATCCGGCTCCTGAAGGAAGGTCGACTTTCTTGGTCTTGCGGGTCTCCACGTCATAGCTATGAAGACTGACTGTCGAGTTTGTTTCTCCCGCTACAGGATATTTGTAGCTCATCACTCCGGGATAGTACTTATATTGCTCGTCATTGTGGCATGCAGTCTCGTAGATGGGCAAGGTGTAGAGTGGTACTTGACTTTCGTCGAAACGTACATAGCAGAGGGTGAGGTTGTCGGGTGCCCACGCAATGAGCGATGTCTCGCTGAACTCCTCCTCATAGGTCCAGTCGGTAGTGCCATTGATGATTTTACCTTCTTCGCCATCAGTGGTTACAGGCACTTCGGTTCCATAGTCGAGCTTGGCGGTATAGATATTATTATTAGCAACGAATGCAACCATGCGAGAGTCGGGCGAGAACACTGGCACACTCTGGCGTTTGAACTCTTTTGATAGCGGTTTGAGAAGACGCGAACGTACTTCATAAACGTAGTATTCTGCAGTCGACGAACGACGGTATTTTGCTTCTGTATTGCGCCATACCAGAATTTTGGATGCATCCGGGCTAAGAATGAAACCTTCGAAATCCGGAAGCACTGTTTCGCGGGTATAGGTTACGTCGAAGAGTTTATCGACCTCTTTCCCGGATGTAATATCTTTAATTATCAACGAACGGCCATCTGCTGAACGTTCTACATAACTTTTGCCGTCGGGCATAAATTGCAACTCTACGCTCATAGCCGAATTGCTAGGTGCAGTATAAGCTGCGAGGTCGCTCGCTGCCTTATTTCGTTGGGCACCGATAGCACCCCAAGCGCATACCGATGCCATCATAACACCGGCGGCAAGTATATATCGTATCTTCATATTCGGTTTGTTATTGTTTCAATCACAAAGTTAATCATTACTCCCCAATTATCGAAATCATAACAAACCAAATTTTCCCTCGCCGGGAAAATCTACGGCCAATCAGAAAAATGATAGCAGTTATACTGCCACCATATTTTACTCTCGTAGATGGTGTGTGGCCACTATGGTAGCCCGTAGGTTTTGTAAGAGTCGTAAATAATTATAGTCGCCGTCTTTGTCGCTATCATCGTTCGACATATCTTTAAGACAATCGACCATGGCGTGTTTTATAAAGTCTTCAGTTTCGAGATGTCGCTCCTTGAGGAGTTCTTGACTTACGACTTCTAATTCGCATTTTTGCCAAAGCGTGAGTCCTGTACGAGTCGCTATATCGCGACAAATATCTAGCAACGTTTCAGCCGAATTTAGCATCGACTGAAAGTAGTTAGATTCATCCGACTTTCGTAATGTGTTTATCGTGGCATTGCCGGTTCGTTGATTTTGACATACACCAACGACATCGCCTGCTATTAAACACTGTAGCGATGATATTATTACTGAAGAACAATCCGAGGCGTTCATTTTTTGCTGATTTATTTATTTGCAAATTAACGCCCAATTTGTTTCATAGTTGTTTCTTACTTGCTACAAAAATATTAAATATAAGCTTTTGAGTTAGTATGCGTTTGAAGTGGTAGCAGAGCCGATTAGTCTATCGTATCGTTCTCCGCGGCGACGGTGATATACGCGTACTGAATATTCGTTGATAGTCTGATATTTATCACCTTCGATACTCGACGTGTAGCCACGCGATGCTCCGCGTGGAACTATGAGGTATTGGTAGTTGTAAGCCCCTTGTTTCAGTAGCATAGCTCGTTCGTAAAGACCGGTCGCATGGTTGTAGTACATGCGCGAGTTGTCGTCGAAGCGGCGTTGTACAAAATCTCCATCAATAAAAATCATTGCACCCGGCTCTTCCGGATAGTCTAGTGTAAAATGGACTACACCATAGTCGGCTTCTACATCACTATTATCGGAGTAGTATTCGCGGATGAAGTAGCGCCCATGTTGCGTTTGGTCATAGAGGTATTCTTCCTTCGCGCGTGATTGGTCGGTATATAGTATATAGTGGCAGTAAGGCTCGTGAAACTCGATTCCTGCGACTCTCATGCCGGGATATTGCTCGTTGACAGTCTCGAAACGGCGGTACTCATTTCCGGCTTCGAATATAAGCGGTGGCTGATGCTCGTAGATGACGCGAGTGCCACTGGCGCGGAGCGGTTGACGGAAAGCAACTTCTGAGTCTAATCGTCCGTTTTGACCGGCGATAACGATTAGGTCATTAAATGGGTCTTCGACCATCGCACGTTCGGTTTCTACTTCGATTGTCAATTGTTGGTGCGACTGGTTGTAGTCGACATCGGTTTGCGAAGCTGCTCTGATTGCAATCGGGGCAGTCGCTTCGCTTATCATCAGTCGGCATTGAGCTACGATAGAGTCAGGGTCGTTTTCGGGGTATATTTTTAGAAGATAATTGCCCGAAATAGTTGGGTATACATCTTCGTTAGGAAATGCAAGTGTATAATGCACATAGTGAACTAAGGTGGCGCGTGAAAAGTCGTATGTATCAATCGTGCCTTCGTTGAATCCGTCGAGGAATTCGCTATCTACCAAGCCAGATGGACGCCATGATGCATTGCAGTGGGTGAGTGAATAGCGGAAATATTCGCGATCTTCGGATAGATGGTCGAAGGAAATAAAAAATTGGTCTGCAGAACCGAACACAACAACAGGGTCGGCAAATGGATCTCCGTTAACGTTGATTTGTAGCGATTTTATATACTCGTTGAATACTCCGGTCATGGTGTCGGGTACTCGCTGAGCAGTTGCTACGATAGAGTAGAGGAGTCCTAGGATTAAAAGTAGACGTTTCATAACCAACGGATTGGAGCTATGCCGTGTGATTCTAAATATTGATTCGCCGTGCTGAAATGACGATTACCGAAGAACCCACGATATGCAGAGAGAGGTGATGGATGAGGCGACGTGAGTACCAAATGTTTATTTCGGTCGATGAGAGCGCCTTTGCGTATAGCATACGACCCCCATAGGAGGAATACGACGTGTTCGCGTCCTCGGTTGATGGCATCGATGACCGCATCGGTGAATACTTCCCAACCCTTGCCTTGGTGAGAGCCGGCTTGATGCTCTTCAACAGTAAGAGTGGCATTGAGGAGTAATACGCCTTGCTCGGCGAGATATGATAGGTCGCCCGATTGTGGTATTGTGCCGCCTACATCGCTTGCCATCTCCTTAAATATATTGACTAGAGACGGTGGCATTTGTACTCCTGTAGGCACCGAAAAACAGAGCCCGTGAGCCTGTCCGGGACCATGATATGGGTCTTGTCCGAGTATTACCACCTTCACCTTGTCGAAGGGGCACGCATCGAATGCTGCAAAGATTCGGCTCGGCGCCGGATACACTGTTGTTGCCTGATATCGTTCTCGAACAAAGCGGGTTAATACTTCAAAATATGGTGCGTCGAACTGACTTTTGAGCGGTTCTTGCCAGCTGTCGTCTATTTTTACTTTCATAATGTGAGCTTTTCTGTTGCAAAACTACAAAAAAAGAATTACTTTTGCACTCCAAAGACGGAGTTCAATATATAGAATTCCGATTTTTATTGCCATAACGCAATATTTTCTACATTTTTCACAGACGTGCCTGTAGTTCAATGGATAGAATAGCGGATTCCGGTTCCGCCGATTAGGGTTCGACTCCCTACAGGCATACAAGGCGAGCGCTCAATACGAGTGCTCGTTTTATTTGAAATCTGTTGAACTATTTTGTGATTCCTTATTAAGCGAATGAAATATTGATGGATAGCTGAAATTTTTGAAGGAATTCAAATAAAGACTTTTTAAATTTATTTATGAATTAACCATGTTTAACAAATCGGGGGGGTAACTTGTTAAGAATTGTATAACTTTGTAGGGCGTAAAAGTTTTGACATTCGTAATTGAGTTTTTTGCTCAAATCTTCCATTGAATTCAAATCTCACTAGATACCTAAATTATCATGAAATTATTTAGAACCATAATCGGCTCGGTACTCCTTGTGGTGGCTCTTGCAACGCCCTTTACATCAGTAGCTCAAGATGAGGAGGAAAATCGTCGTAAACCCAACGTATATGTTGATTATTTTTGGCGTCCTAATGATGTACCTTTTGAAGTTGCTGAACAACTTAGAAGCTACTTTATGGAAGGTATCCTAAATTCGAATCGTGCAGATATTATTGACGTAGATGCGCAGTCAAACCTTCGAATTGAAGAAGAACGTCGTAAAAATGGTGTTGATGCCGAAGGTGATGTTGAACGTATCCAAGTGATGCAGCAAGCCGGTGCTAATTTTATTGTTTCCGGTCGTGTAACATCTGCTGTTACAACTCAAAAAACGCGTGAAAAAGGTGGCTATTATTATGAAGCTGTTGTTTCATATACCGTTAAAGTGTTTAACCCCAATAATGGTAAAACTGTATTCTCAAAAACTATTCAGCATGGCGGTGGCGGTATTATAGTCATCTTTACAAGTTGCACAGGAGATACCCGAGAAGAGGCGCTTACAGCTGCTTGTGGCAATGCAAAATCTGCTGGTAGAAAGTTTATGAAAGAGGCTTTTCCCCTTTTTGGCCGTTTCCTTGAAGTCGACCAAATCAAGGGTGATAAACTTGAATCATTCTATATCGACCTTGGCGAAGTTAATGGTTTGGCAGAAAAAGATAGATTCGAGGTATGCATAGTTCGCGAAGTTGCTAAACATCGCTCCCTCAAAGTAGTCGGCGAATGTGAAGTAACCGCAATAGAAGGCGACGATATCGCTCATTGCAAAGTCAAAAAAGGCCATAAAGAAATCAAGGCAGCTCTCGATGGCGGTCAAACTATCGTGGTAAGATCTAAAAACTAATCTAAATCCCATTCTATATGGCGTGTAGAAAACTTATAGGCCTCATGACAATGATTCTGTGCTTCGCTTTTTCAGGCGTGGCACAGAATTATAGTGATGATGTCCAGTATATTAGTGGCGACGAAAATGTAGTTACAGTTTCTGCTTCTGCAACTGCTGAGAAGAAGAAAGATGCAGAAATTCTCGCTATCAAATCAGCGTTTAATTGTCTATTCTATACAGGTATCGACGGCATTAAGAACGGAAATGCAATGTTGTCGTCTAAAAAATCCGATTACGATTATCGTTTCTTTAGTGAAAATCGCTATATCAACTACCTCGTAGGAGAGCCTAAAACTATTAATGTAGATAAGATTGCAAGGAATCGTCGTGCAACGGTTACGCTAACAATCAATATCCGCACTCTTAAAGGCGAACTTACTCGCAACGGCCAACTTCTTTCTCCCGTATGGTCGGATGCAAAGAAAGAAAAAGCGACAGCAGCTCTCAACCCTACAATTGTGATTGTTCCCTATACCGACGAAACTCACGGTTATAGCTTCTTGTCAATGCGTCGAATTGTCGAAGGTGATAAGGGGTATCGTCATGCAATCGCTAAGGCAGCCGAACTCTTTAACCAGCACGGATATAAAACCCGCGACTTTGCTGCTCAACTTATGGGTATGCAGACCGATGATTTGCTCCATGAAGATGCTCAAAACGACAATGCCAGCATGGTTGCCCGCGAGCTTCCCGGTGATATTGTTGTAACCATTGATTACTCGACTAAGACACAGAACAATAATATGGGTGTCGATATCACTATGCGCGCTCGTGAACAGCAAACGTATGGCGACCTCGGTTCGGTAAGTTTTAGCAGTGGATATCATTATACTAGCGACCCCGTTAGTGTGATTAACAGAGCATTCCAAGATTCACAAGAAAGCTTCTTCACACAACTTGCAACAAACTTTGAAAAGATGGTTGCTGATGGTCGAGAGGTGGTCTTGCAGTTCAATCTTAGTCAGACTATTTCCGATTGGGATTTCGATTTGGATTCTCCTGCAACCGGCGATAACTTCAAAGAAGAACTACAGTCGTGGGCTGATGCTAAATCGCAAAGTGGCGTAGCTAATATGGATCGTCAGACCGATAAATACATAGAATTGCGTCTAAATGTACCTCTGTGGAGCACAGATCGCAATCGTAGCTATAAACTTTCGAATTTTGCCAGTGATTTGCGCAAATTTTTAAAAGAGCAACTCGGTAGCGACTATAAAGCAAAAGTATCGTTGCTAGGTCAAAAGATTGACGTTACTATCGAATAAATACTTAAGACATATAAGCTATGAATCTAAAAACAGTTATATCAGGTGTAATCATAGCGATGAGCGCTTCTGTTGTTTCAGTCGCTCAAGAAAATGCGGTGAGATTTAATGTACTACCGCTCGAGGGAGACGGTATGACCGCAAATGTGGCGTCGACAATCCAGCGTAAGCTTGTGTCAGCATTCGACCGCTCGAAAGCTTCGACCGAGAGCCCGTACAATGTATTTGCCGTCAAAGTACAGTACGATATCACTAAAGCCAACGAATCGGAAGGTTTGGTTCGCAATGTAGCAAGTGTTGATGTAGATATGACTCTTTCTGCAGTCAATCTAGTTGACGAAGAAATATACTATACCACGACCATTCCTCTAAGTGCGACAGACAAAGGAGGCACAGACGCTGCGTTGAAGAAGATTGCAAACTCAATTAAGGTCAACGATCCCGTCTATGTTCGCTTTATCCGCAATGCTCGCAAACGCATTACTGACTATTATGCCGAAAATTGTGGTGTCGTCATCGAGAAGGCTCGTCGATTAGTTCAACTCAAGCAATTTAATGAAGCCGCAAGCTATCTTAGCGCAATTTCGCCTGAGGTCGCTTGCTATGATGATGCAGCAGTGCTAGTAGGCGAGATTGTTCCCTATTTGCCCAATCCTGAAGGTATTGCTCCAGATACAGTTATAATCGATCGTGTAGTCGAAGTTCCGACAACACCCGATACAGTAGTAGTTGATCGAGTTGTCGAAGTGCCTGTAGCCCAGCCGGAACCGCAAGCTCCTGTCGCTCCAGCACCTGTTGCACCTACCATTGAACGCCCCAATATTATTATCGACGACAATTTATTTGATTTTGATGTCGTTGATTGCGAAGGCGATTTGTCGCGTCAGAGCATTGTTATTACGGTAGTGATGAAAAATCGTAATAAAAATGCAAATGAAGGTTGGGTTTCAGTCGTTTTTTTCAACGCGATTGACGAAGAAGGAAATGAGTTGAAAAAACTCGCTTATAGAGATGGTAGCGACCAATATATTCGACTACCGTATAATGTAGAGCGACGTACCTACTTCTCAATAAGCAACGTTTACGACAGGTTTTCGAAACTTTCGTATGCAGAGTTCCGAATTAACGGAATAAAAGTCAAGGTGTCGAATTTGACCATTAATTGGAAATAAGCTATGAAGCCAACTAATATTTTTTCCGTGATTCGCCTATTTATTTGTGTTGTTTTACTAGCAAGTGCATCGGTAGCCTATGCCGGTAGCAACTACAAAGTAGTAGAACGTAGCGCAAAGAAAGCGCCGGAATGGCTCTCAACAGCAAACGAAGGCTATTTGGCGGTTACTGTTGAAGCACCAACACTTGCCGAAGCGCAGACCCGAGCACTTGCCGAAGTTACAGAGCGTATAATTCAGTCTGTTGCCACCAACGTGAGTGTTGAGCAGAGTAATGTGGCATCGGAGTCGGTTGTTAATGGCGATATAGAGTCGTCGGATGTCTATTCTCGCACATCTAGAATACGATCGGCAAATTTGCCCTTTTTGAAAGGTATATCAGAATCTAAGATTAAAGAGCTTTATTGGGTGAAGTGTCGCGAAAAGAAGACAAATGTCGAGCATTACGAATATTCGGTGTTATATCCTTTTTCGCGTATGGACCAGATGATGCTCCAAGCCGATTTCGAGGATTATGACTCCGCTAAAGAGAACGAGCTTAATAGCCTCGAAAAGGAAATCAATTCCTTTGCCAATGTTGAAGATATCAGGGCTGCCATTCATCAGCTAGATGCTCTTTCAGAGTATTTCTTCGATAATGTTCGCTTGGCGCGTGTTAAAGGAGTTAAAGCACGCTATAACGATCTTTATAAATCGCTAGGCATTTCCGGCAGTGTTGTTGCTCCCGGAGTGATTGAGTGTGCAATCAGCGTAGCAGGTCGCCCCGTAAGATGTGGTATCACTCCTACAGTTACAGCTAATTGCGCGTCATCGATTCAGGTATTGCCCGTTGATGGTAAGTATCGCATTACTTATAGTACAGAAGACTGCATCGAGGAAGAAGATAATAGCATCGATGTCCTTTTTAGAATTGATAATAAGAAGGTGTCGCAACACTTCCCTTTGAATAGCAGCTTGAGCGAAGAAAAATTCTCAGTAATTCCCCAAGGTACTATTTACCTTACCGCAGAGAAAGTTTCGGCAGCAGATAAGACAATCACAAATATTGAAATTCGATTGACGCTCAATAATCGCGGGACAACCGATTTCGGTGTTAAATCACTAGAACTCCAAGTGCCAGGGTTGGGATCTCCATTGATTCTCGATGACATCGATGCGGTATATACATCACGTGGAGAAGTAACGCTCAAATGCCGAGTAGAAGGCACAATTCGAGTAAATCAGACAAATGCATCGAAGATGGTATCCGGTCGTATCGCGTTTGTAGATCCTCTGAGTGCATCAGTGAGCACAACTCGAATTTCGTTGCCATACGTTGGTAATTGGTATTAAATAGTAAATTAACAAATTAAACTAAATAGCTATGAAAAAACTATTTTCACTCTTTACCGCAGTAATGCTTCTTTTCTGCTTCGGTACTTCTACCGTATATGCAGAAGTTCACGAACTCACAAAGAAGGAACAGAAAGCTATCGAGAAAGACTCGAAAAAGCGTGCTAAAGAACTCAAAAAAGAAGGCTGGCGTCCTATTGTCAGCACATCAACACTTGAATATGCACTCCTTAAATATCGTACATATCTAGCAGAAGACGAAGAAAACCGAATTCCAGTTATCGGTATCGCTCTTGGTAATAATAATAAGATCGGTCGCGACAATGCAATGAGCGCCGGTATCTCAAACTACGCAGTACGTGCAAAAGCACAGGTTGTAGGTAAGCTCAAAGCCGTAATGTCGTCGGATACAAATAATACCAGCCAAGAAGAAATCGACCGCTTTGGTGCGGCTTACGAATCTGCAGTAAACTTGAGCCTCGGTAACCTCATGAAAGAACATTTTGTTCTCGTTCGTGAAGATAAAGCAGGCAATAAAGAATACAATGTCTTTATGTCGCTCGACGAAACCGATGCGCAGAAAGCTCGCGAAGAAGCAGCTCGAGTAGCCAAAGAACAGTCGGGCCTAGGTGAACTTTCGCAGATGGTCGACGAGTTTATCAGCGAACCTATTGAAGAATAAAATTCTTGTATAAGGCTGCTGCCACAACAACGGCAGCAGCCATTTTCTTGCAATTCGTATTTATAGCATAATGAAATGAAACTACTCAAACCTCTCCTTCTAGCGGCTCTTTTGAGCCCACTCGCAGCACCGGCCACCCATCCAGACGAAGATTTTGATTCGTTTATGCGTGATAGCATGAATGATTTCAATTCGTTTATCACAAAAGCGAATCGTGAGTATATCGATTTCTTGCGAGATCCTTGGAAAAAATACGAAAGCAAAGAGCCAGTCCAGAAGCGCGTAAAGCCCGAACCTATTACCGTTCCCGTTTTCGACCCGAAGGTTCATAAAGTCGATGACGTACCACAAGAATTGACGGTTAAAGAAATCCTCGATCTTACGACCAAAGAAGGAAAGCAAGGAAAGACCGTTACTATTGATGAACCACAAGAGGTAATTGATGCCAAACCTCAACCGGTTGAGCCTGCAACACCGGCTCCCGATGAGAATCGCAAACCAAAGACTACAGTTATCCGCGATACTGTGAAAGCGGAACCTAAACCAACGCCAACACCGGCGCCAGCTCCTGCTCCTGCTCCTGCACCCAAACCTAAGCCTACTCCTGCACCATCAAAGCCTGAAGTAAGCCCTGCGCCAGAAGCTCCAAAAGTAAAACCTGAAAGCCCTAAAGCACCGGCGACTCCAAATATTCCTGCACCAGCACCGGTTGTAAAACCTGAGCCCAAGAAAGAAGTGCCAACTCCCAAACCGGAAACATCACCACTCTATTCAGGAGGCGAGGGACGTATGACCATTTCATTCGGCGGTGTTCAATATCACGTTAGCAATACACTAAAAGGTGCTATAACACTGACTTCAGTAAAAGAGAAAGACGTGGCAAGTAGCTTTGAAAAGCTATATATGTCGGATTATAAACCTCTTTTATCCGATCTTACAACACTTCGTAAGAAAGACCTCGGAAACGATTGGGCACTCTATCTCTTTATCAAGCAGGTTTCGGAGAAGTTGGTTGGTAAAAATGAGAGCATCGTATTGCGTCAATTCTTACTCAATAATTTAGGATATCGAGCTCGTACGGCTCGCAATGCGAATACGAACGAATTACATCTGTTAGTGGCTCCGTCGGTTCAGCTCTATGGTTGTATCTATGTTGATGAAAGTGATGCTAAATTCTATGATGTAGAGTCGAAGAATCCGTATGCACTATATATGTGTCCGAAAGAAGCGCCAACAGCAAAGAAAACAATCAACATGAGTCAGGCAGCAATGCCAGTACTCAAGGGCGAACGTAAGTCGTCGGTTCATACAGCGAAAAAATCGGCCGTAACAGTGTCGACAAGTGTGTCGAAGCAGATGGCAGATTACTATAATAGAATTCCACAGTGCGACTATAGTGTGTATGTAAATGCAAGTGTGGATAAAGAAGTCGTAAATCCGGTATTGACATCATTGAGAATGGCAATCCAGGGAAAGAGTGAACGAGATGCTGCCAATATATTATTGGATTTCTGCCAAAACGCATTTGAATATGCAACCGACCCACAGCAGTTTGGCTATGAAAAACCGTTCTTTGTAGAAGAATTATTCTACTATCCTTACTGCGACTGCGAAGACCGCTCAATATTGTATCGCTATCTCGTAAAGAATCTATTAGGTTTAGATGTTGTATTGCTCGACTATCCCAACCATATCGCTACAGCTGTTAAGTTTAATACAGAAATCAAAGGCGACTATGTAAATGTAGGCGGAGAAAAATATTTGGTATGCGATCCGACCTATATCGGAGCTTCGATTGGTATGGCAATGCCTCAATTTAAAAGCGTAGCAGCGAATGTGCTCCGCTATTAGCGAGTTTTTTTGCAGAGATTGTGGCAGATTGAATAAAATTGCGTAATTTCGCCCACCCGTTTTGCGGCAATAATTACGAAAGAATATTGTTATGCTCCAAATACAAGATACATTGGTGAGTCTAGATCTTGCCGAACGATTTTTCTGTTGCGACCTTGAAGCGTGTAAAGGTGCTTGTTGCCTAGAAGGTGATGCCGGTGCTCCACTCGACCCCGGAGAGGCTGATGAGTTGCGTCGTATTCTACCGGTTATATGGGATGAACTACTTCCCGCGGCTCAGCGCGAAATCGAATCAACCGGTGTAAGCTATATTGATGAGGAAGGAGATGAAGTGACTTCGCTCGTCGAGGGTGGCAACTGTGTTTTCTCGACTCTTGACGAAAATGGCGGTTGGATTTGCGCAATAGAGCGAGCTTACCGCCAAGGACGTATTGACTATTATAAGCCAGTGTCGTGCCACCTCTATCCGGTACGATTAAAAAAATACGATAGTTTTACAGCTGTTAATTTCCATCGATGGAAAATATGTAAGGCGGCAGAAGTGCTCGGAAGATCGAAAGGTTTGCGTGCCTATAAGTTCCTAGAAGGCCCCTTGCGTCGTCGTTTTGGCGATGCTTGGTATGAAGAACTTTCTGCTACCTGCGATGAGTATATAAAGCAGTATGGAGGTGATAACGCTATAGATTAAATAGCTTTAATCGAACGCATCAGGCACCGGTTCGTCGAGAAAGTCTCGACTGATCGGTGCTGTTTTTTTCTTAGAGGCCCGAACCGAGTCGCGTTTATGTTGTCGTTTGGCCCGTTTGGCAGCTTGGTGTTCTTTAGCGTGTTCGACCGAATCGAGAAGTTCGATAGTATCAGAATCGAGCAGAGGTAGGGTAGTGGGAGTATGTTCTTGTTGGTTTATACAAAGACGTATACCTAATGCTATCAAAATTATGATGATAACAGCTAAGATTTCGACAAACGATTTTCGGTTCTTCATATCTTAGATGTAGTTGAAAACAAGTATGGCGGCAATCATTACCGGTGCGATGTAACGAATGATGAAAAGCACCGTCGGAGTCCAAGCGGAGCGAAGTTTGCCGTGGTTACTTAGTTCGTCGGCGAGTAAGCTCTTCGGTGCATAGCGCCCCATATAGACGCATACAGAGAATGCGACTAGAGGAAGCAGAATGTCGGTGGTAAATCGGTCGAGCAAGTTGAAAATGGTCAATCCGAATAACTTCACATGGGCAAGGCTGCCAAACGAAAGAGAGCAAGCGGCGCTGAAAACGAATAATGGAAGCATGACGATCAGGACAGCACGTCGACGGCTCATCTTGAATCTATCTTGCATCATAGCGACCGATACTTCAGCTATTGATACCGTTGAAGTCAAGGCAGCAACGAGTAGGAGAACAAAGAACATTACCGACCACAAACGCGGCCAGGGAAGATGTGCGAATACTTCTGGAAGAGTGATAAAAACGAGAGTTGTTCCTTCGAGAGCTTCGTTATCGAGCCCGAAACTTTTTACAGCCGGGAAGATGATCAATCCGGTAAGCACAGCAACGAGTAAACTCATAAGTGATACGATAACCGAAGTTCGTACCAATTTAGTATTAGCAGGGTAGTATGATGCGTATGTGATAAGGATACCCATGCCCAAGCTTAGACTGAAAAAGGCTTGTCCGAGAGCGTTGATTACTACACGGGGCGTTATCTTTGAGAAATCGGGATTTAGGAAGTAAGCTACACCCTCGCCAGCATTCGGTAGAGATAAAGAAACTGTGCAAATAATTAGTAAAATAACGAAAAGAAGCGGCATCAGAATGTTTGAAAGATTCTCGATACCTTTCTTAACACCACCAAGTAGCACTGCGATGTTGATAAAAATCATAGCGAAGGTAAAAATAAGCGGCCGAGTGTCGGAGTTAAGATACGTATCCATTTTAGCAGCAAAAGAGCTGCGCAGAGTGTCCGTACCGCAATTTGAGTCAATTCCGTCGTAAAGCCCTCCAAAACTTTCGAAGAGGTATTCGAGTGTCCATCCTGCTACTACCATGTAGTAGCAAAGAATGAGGTATGAAGCAACAACAGCAATCAAACCGACACACCACCACATTGAATTAGGCGACAACTTTTTAAAAACACCAATAGCGTCGGCTTTTCCACCCCGACCGAGAGAAAATTCGGCAAGCATAACCGGAATTCCTAAACAGAGAACGCATATGATATAAAGAAGGAGAAAAGCAGCACCACCGTTAGTTTGCGTTTCAGCCGGGAATCGCCATATATTTCCTAATCCGACCGCAGAACCGACAGTAGCAGCGATAAGGCCTAATTTTGTGCCAAATTCAGTTTTGGATGACATAGAAATGATAGTATTATGTGTCTTTAATGGCAAAATTAGTTTTAATTATCGTAAAAACAAAGGCAGTATAGCTTTTTTGCAAAAAAATTGCTAACTTTGCGCTGCGAATCGTTGTGAAAGCACGGTTCGACTAGTCAAGACAAAACACTTCATATATATCAAAAAATGGTAAGTTACAAAGAACTCGGCCTTGTGAACACTCGTGAAATGTTCAAGAAGGCTATCGAAGGCGGTTACGCAATCCCCGCTTTTAACTTCAACAATATGGAGCAGCTTCAGGCTATTATCAAAGCAGCTTCAGAAGAAAAATCTCCCGTAATCCTCCAGGTTTCAAAGGGCGCACGCAACTATGCAAACGCAACCCTCCTTCGCTACATGGCACAGGGCGCAGTTGAATACGCAAAAGAACTTGGTTGGGAAAATCCCCAGATCGTACTTCACCTTGACCACGGTGATAGCTTCGAACTTTGCAAGAGCTGTATCGACAGCGGTTTCTCTTCAGTAATGATCGACGGTTCACACCTTCCTTACGAAGAAAACGTTGCCCTCACCAAGCAGGTAGTTGACTATGCACACCAGCACGATGTAACAGTAGAAGGAGAACTCGGCGTACTCGCAGGTGTTGAAGACGAAGTTTCTTCAGACCACCACACATACACCGACCCCGAAGAAGTTATCGACTTCGCTACTCGTACAGGTTGCGACTCACTCGCTATCTCTATCGGTACTTCACACGGTGCATACAAGTTCACTCCCGACCAGTGCACACGTAACGCAGAAGGTAAGCTCGTACCTCCTCCTTTGGCATTCGACGTACTCGACGGCGTTATGGCAAAGCTCCCCGGCTTCCCCATCGTTCTCCACGGTTCTTCTTCAGTTCCCCAGGAAGAAGTTGACACAATCAACAAATTCGGTGGCAAACTTCCCGACGCAATCGGTATTCCCGAAGAACAGCTCCGTAAGGCAGCTAAGAGCGCAGTTTGCAAAATCAACATCGACTCAGACAGCCGTCTCGCTATGACCGCAGCTATCCGTCAGGTATTCGCTGAAAAGCCCGGTGAATTCGACCCCCGTAAATACCTCGGTCCCGCTCGCGACAACATGGAAAAACTCTACCGTCACAAAATCGTTAACGTACTCGGTAGCAACGGTAAAGCTTAATAAGATTTCTTATTCTTATTAGATATTAGCGCCTCGACAATTAGTCGGGGCGCTTTTTGTTGTAGCCGATTGGTCAATGTGTCGGACATGTCTGACGTGTCTGACAGGGGGCGGAGGTAGCGTTTTCCCAAAATTTTTCCAAAATGTCAATGTACTCTTGCTGCCGATTTGGCTTTTAACCGCGG
>CAZYYV010000038.1:0-23406 GCA_964651295.1 uncultured Bacteroides sp. | reverse complement strand
TCGAATACATCGATGTAGTTTATCTCGCCCCCGCAGAAGAAGAGGAAGAATCCCCACCTCCAAATGTTAAACTCCTAAACCCTAAACTTCTAAACGAGTACGGCGAAGCCGTACTCCCCCAAGCGGCAGCTGCCCCCGCGGTTAAAAGCCAAATCGGCAGCAAGAGTACATTGACATTTTGGATTAAACTAAAAGCGTGAGCGCCGCCGTCCGACAAGTCAGACTTGTCCAACCCGTCCCATTAATGCGTCATTGCATAGCATCACATATACACAACAAGCCCTCCAAAGTTATTTTGGAGGGCTTGTTAGTAGTCTTACCAGGATTCGAACCTGGACAGACAGAACCAAAACCTGTAGTGCTACCATTACACCATAAGACTATCCTGTCGCTCAGCCATTAAAGCTAAAGCGCTGCAAAGTTAGTGAGTTTTTTGGAAGTAGCCAAATTTTAATGTGATTTTTTATCAACTTTTTTCTCACATCAAGTTCAAAGAGGGATGTTATACCAAATAAAAGTCACTCAACATAGGTGAAATGTCGCTTATTTTGAGTAATTTTGCAGACGTAAACATTGACAGATATGAACACCCGTTTTGACATGGTGGCCAAGACTTTCCAAGGATTGGAAGGCGTTCTGGCCGAAGAACTCCGCGAGCTGGGAGCGGACGACGTTGTGCCCGGCACCCGTATGGTTGCTTTCAAGGGCGACCTCGCTATGCTCTACAAGGCAAATATGTGCTGCCGTACAGCTCTACGCATTTTGAAACCCTTCTACAAATTCGAAGCCTCGGATGCCGATGAGCTCTATGCCAAAGTGAAAGAATTCGATTGGGCTTCTCTGATGTCGGTTTCTCAAACTTTTTCCATCGACACAGTTGCTTTCAGCGATGAATTCCGACACTCTCAATTTGTTACATATCGTGTCAAAGACGGTATCGTAGATTGGTTCCGAGATAAGATGGGCGACGACCAGCGTCCGCGCGTTCGTCTCGACGGTGCCGACATCATGTTCAACGTACACATTTCGGGCAAAACCGTTACTCTCTCTCTCGATTCTTCGGGTGAGTCGTTGCACAAACGCGGATGGCGCGCTGCACAAACCGAAGCGCCTATCAACGAAGTCCTTGCTGCTGGTATCATCCTTATGAGCGGATGGCGAGGCGAAACTCCGTTCGTCGACCCCATGTGCGGCTCTGGCACTTTCCTGATTGAAGCGGCTATGATTGCTGCCGGAATCAACCCCGGCATGTACCGCCAGCATTTCGCTTTCGAAAATTGGCCCGACTTCGACGCCGACCTTCTCGACGAAATTTATAACGACGATAGCCTCGAGCGCGAAGTAACTGTTCCAATCGTAGGCGCCGACATTCAAGCACGTGCTATCGAAATCGCTCGCGAAAACGCAAAGCACGCTGGCGTCGACCGCTATATCACTTTCAACAATAAACCAATCTCTCAGTGGAGCGAAGCTCCTCAACCCGCAGGTGTACTCGTTACAAATCCACCTTACGGCAAACGTATCGGCTCTGACGATATGAACGCGCTATACGACACCATCGGAAAAACACTTAAACACGTATTTACAGGATACCACGCTTGGATTATCGGTTATGAAGATGTTTACTTCCACGAAATCGGCTTGGCTCCTTCGCAGAAAATCGCCGTAAACAACGGTGGTCTCGACTGCGAACTCCGTGAATATGTAATTTTTGAAGGCAAAAAAGCCGACTTCCGAGCTGCTGGTGGCTCTATCAAAGAAGCTAAACGTGACGAACGCCCTGCTCGCAACGGACGTCGTGACGACCGTCGTGACGACCGCCGTGGCGGAAAACGCGATTTCGCAGGCAAACGCGATGCTGATGGACGCGAACGACGCGATCGCACTAATCGCTCTGACAAACCTTTCAATCGAGACAACCGAGATAACCGCGAACGACGCGACGACGAACGTCCCGCAAAAACTCGCCGTCCCCTACAGCTCGACCGATTAGGACGACAGCCTTCAATCCCTGCCGATAAAGAAATCGTACTTAATCGTCCGGCATGGCGTGTGCGCAAAAAAAATCAAGGAAATAACGATACTTCTACCGATAAAACAAACGACCAATGAAAACTCTAAACGTTCTGCTCTTGGGCAGCGGTGGCCGCGAAGCCGCAATAGCTTGGAAAATTAGCCAAAGTCCGCTTATGGGCAATTTCTTCATCGCCCCAGGCAATGCAGGCACTGGTAGCTTCGGCACCAACTTACCCATCAAACCGACTGATTTCGATGCCGTATACGCAGCAGTATGTGAGCACAATATCAACTTGGTCGTAGCCGGCAACGAAGACCCGCTCGTGCTCGGTCTCCGCGAAAGCCTCGAAGGCAAAGCAAAAGCCGACGGTAGAGAGTTACTCATCGTAGGTCCAGGCGCTGCGGGCGCTGCTCTCGAAGGATCGAAAGACTTCGCAAAGCACTTCATGCAGAAATACGGCATCCCGACAGCTCGCTACAACACTTTTACAGCCGACTCTGTCGACGCTGCCGATCGTTTTCTCGAAACCCTCAGCGCGCCATACGTACTTAAAGCTGATGGCCTTGCTGCCGGCAAAGGCGTACTTATCATCGATAACCTCGACCAAGCTAAACAATCGCTCCGCGAAATGCTCGCCGGTCAATTCGGTGCTGCTTCGGCTAAAGTTGTTATCGAAGAATTCCTTTCCGGAATCGAATGTTCTGTTTTCGTTCTCACCGATGGTGCCGGACGATACCTCGTCCTTCCTGCCGCAAAAGACTATAAACGAGTTGGCGAAGGAGATACTGGCCTGAACACCGGAGGTATGGGTAGCGTTTGTCCACCCCCTATTGCCGACGACGCTTTCATGGCAAAAGTAGACGAACGCATCATACGACCAACCCTCGACGGCCTAATCAAAGAAGGCATCGACTACCGTGGTTTCATCTTCTTAGGCCTAATTCGTTGTGGCGACGAACCTATGGTGATCGAATATAACGTGCGAATGGGCGACCCCGAAACCGAATCGGTTATGCCTCGCATTAAGTCTGACCTCCTACCGGTTCTTACCGAACTCGCAGCAGGCAATCTTACCACAACCACTCTCGACATCGACCCCCGCACCGCTGTTGCCGTTATGGCTGTATCCGGCGGCTACCCCGAAGAATACGAGAAAGGAAAAACTATCACAGGCAACCTCAACCCGGATAATTCTATCATATTCCACGCCGGCACACGTCTTGGAGCCGACGGATCTGTAGAAACTTCTGGTGGCCGAGTACTCGCAGCCGTTTCGTATGGCAATGGCATCGAAGAAGCCGCAGCTCAGTCTTACAAGACTCTCGAAGAAATCAACTTCGAAGGCATGTACTACCGCCGCGACATAGGCAAAGACCTTCTCTAAGAGAGTGAGGGCTACTTTACTAACACGATATATGCACTCCCGTGCTTTTGGCATGGGAGTCGCTGCTATTGTAACGGTATGTGCAATTTTCTTCTTTCTCACCGGCAATAGCTTACCTCTTTCCGGCGACAAAGGATTGGCCCTACCTTCTGCCAACGAATGGTTTGACAACCATATCTTGAGTTTTGCTGCCGGCATCATTGTCAACGGAGCAATTGTATTCATAATGCTGCTGCTCTCCAAAGTGTACAATATTTTTCGATCAATCAGTTCGCTTAACATCGCCATATTTGCAGCTATGCAGTTGGCAACGCCCGACCTATTGACGCAATTCTACACTGGCACGATGCTCGCTTTGATAGTCCCATTATGCTTAGTATTGCTTTTCAACTGCTATCGAGCACCGACACAAACCCGCCACATCTTCCTAATCTTCTTACTATTATCATTCTTTACCGCCACACAGTATTGCTACGGGCTATACGCCATTGCATTTATCATTGGCATCGGACAGATGAGAATCTTCAACGCCCGCTCGATAATAGCAGCTCTTTTAGGAATCATCACTCCGTGGTGGATAATGATCGGATTCGGCATTATCAGCGTATCTGATATTGCTATTCCTTCATTTGTAAGCGTTTTCTCGGTTATCGACCACAGCGACACTCTATTGCTACTGATTACAATGGGATTGACCGCGTTTGCTATGATACTGTGCTTCACGCTTAACCTACTCAAGACCATCGCATACAATGCGCGAGCAAGAGCTATCAATGGCTCTTTTACCGTCATGTCTCTCCTTACAATAGTCTGCGCTTGCGCCGACTATCGCAATATCGTTTCATACATTCCGATGTTGAATTTCTTCGCCTCAATAGAAATCACTCACTACTTTTCCACTCACCGAGGCGAGAAATCTTTTATTCCTGTTCTTATCCTATTAGCGTCATACGCCGTAATATTCGCATGTCAAATAGCAATTTAAGACTTATAGTCGAAAAGAATATACCATTCGTAAAAGGTCTGCTCGACCGCTATGCCTCCGTTAGTTATCTCGCACCGGAAGATATAACCGCAGATGCCGTGCGCGAAGCCGACGGTCTGATGACTCGCACTCGTACATTCTGCAACGAGGCGCTTCTAAAGGATTCGAATATCAAATTAATAGCCACTGCAACCATCGGCACAGACCATATCGACAAAGAATACTGCGCCAGCCGTGGCATCACCGTTTGCAATGCTCCGGGATGCAACGCTCCGGCTGTAGCGCAATACGTTTTCGGCACTCTGATGCAAATTATCAACCGTCCTTTGGCTCAACACACTATCGGCGTTGTCGGAGTCGGACACGTTGGTGAGATCGTAGCACGATGGGCTGAAGCTCTTGAAATGCGAGTTCTACGCTGCGACCCTCCGCGACAAGCTGCAGGAGATCCCGGTGAGTGGGTCGACCTCGACACTATTGCTCGCGAAGCCGACATCGTTACATTCCACACTCCCCTCACCCGAAACGGCGAACACCCCACTTATCATATCGCCGGCGAAGAATTCTTCTCCAAGTGTCGTCGCGCTCCTATCATCATCAATAGTGCCCGTGGTAGCATCGTTGATACTCAAGCTCTTATCAACGCAAAACAAAATGGCTTAGTAGGCAAGCTAATTATTGACTGTTGGGAAGGCGAACCGACCATCAACCGCGATTTACTCGCACTTACATCCATAGCCACCCCACACATTGCCGGATACTCGAAGGAAGGCAAGATTCGTGCCTCTCAAGCTGCCATCGATGCTTTTACTTCATTCTTCAACCTTCCTAAAACGGCTCTCGAAGTAGCGATGCCGGCTCCTGCTGCTAAAGCTGTAAGCATCAAAAGCATCTTAAACAGCTACGATCCGACCCCCGAAAGCATCGCTGTAAAAACATCACCCGAAGATTTCGAAAAAATTCGAAACAACTATACTTTGCGCCACGAAGCTAGCGAAGATCTCAATATATATTAAGCATTTAACATTTAATAATTAGATTGATAAAGCTGATTTGGCGTCAATTTCGTAATTTTGCCGATATATGGACGTAAAACTCACCATCGACCGAGGGAATACTGCAATCAAAGCCGCTCTGTGGAGCTGCGACGGCTCAATAGTAGCCGCCGGAAAAGGCGATGACTGCTTGCCTGCCGGAGAGCTTGTAAAAAGCCTTTTGGCACAGTGCGGAGCCTCTGATGTGGTAGCTGCCGTATATTGCTCGGTTGTAGCTAGTGATCGTGCCGACGACTTAGCATCGCTTGAGCCGTTATGCCGACGTCTCATCGACCTAAATAGCACCACTCCGATGCCGCTGACTATCGAATATCATAGCCCGCAGACCCTCGGAGCCGATCGTATTGCTGCCGCACTTGGTGCGCTTGCCATTGCCGGTGATAGTCGTCCTCTATTGGTGTCTGACCTCGGCACTGCAGTAACTTACGACTATGTCGCACCAGGACGCATATATGTTGGTGGAAATATTGCTCCCGGCATCGACTTACGTCTACGAGCTCTGGCAGCATTCACCGACGCACTCCCGGCGGTATCTTCCGAAGGCGGAGATACTCCTGTTTGGGGTGGCTCTACTGCCGAAGCTATGCGGAGCGGTGCTGTGCATGGCGTGGCGGCTGAACTTGAGTACTATCACCGAGCAGCAGGGGCGGATGCTTTGGCTGTTCTCACTGGAGGATCTGCTCAACAGCTCATTGACAAGAACATACTTACTTTTGACTACATACACGACCCGTACTTGGTACACAAAGGTCTTTACAGCATTATAAAAGATGAAAATTAACAGGCTTACCGCGGCTTTTGCCGTTATACTCGCGGCCATATTATCTCTCTCGGCCCAAAACGGAACTATGACTCCATACTCTTCGTATGGTTTAGGTGTGCTCCGCGACGGAGCTACATCGGCTCAACGCGCAATGGGTGGTGTCGGATACGCGATGAATTCGGGACGACAAATCAACTTTATGAACCCGGCTTCGTACGCTGCTATCGACACTCTCACATTCCTTTTCGATATGGGTATCGACCTCACCAATCTTTGGCAAAACGAATCTATTGACGGTTCGGAATACAACGAAAAAAACTTCGGTGGTGGGCTCGACTATGTAACTATGCAATTCCCCTTAGGCAAGTACATGGGTGGCTCTGTCGGCTTGGTTCCTTTCTCTTCAGTAGGATACTCTTTCGGTAATGAAATCGAAAACGGTATCGATGCTCGACAAGGATCTGGTAGCCTTAATCAGCTCTACTTTGGTATCGCTGGTCGTCCTTATAAAGGTTTGACGGTCGGTGCCAACATCTCGTACCTCTTCGGTACTATCCTTAACGAAACCTATGCTCAAATATCATCTGTGCAGAGCGGACTTTTCCAACGACAGATGATCGTTCGCGACTACCACCTCGACTTCGGTGTTCAATATAGCTTGGCACTCAACAAGGGCGACAGAATGACTGTCGGTGTTACTTATAGCCCCGCGAAGACTCTTCTCGGAACCGGTCGTTCGGTAAACTATGACACTGCAAACGAATCAACACCCGAGTTCTCTGACGAACACAGCCTCAAAGACCTCTACTCTCTTCCCGAAAAATGGGGCGCTGGTATCAGCTACCAATTCGGTCGCAAGGCAATTGTAGAATTCGACTACACTTATCAACCTTGGAGCAAAGCTAAGTATCGCGACTTCAATAACTTTACATATTCCGACCGTTCAAAGTTTGCTATTGGCGGACAGTATACCCCCGACATCCGCGGAGGATACTTCAAGCGTATCAACTACCGCCTCGGTGCTTACTATAGCGACGACTACATGAGCATCAAGGGCAATCAGCTTCGCGAATATGGCATCACTGCCGGCTTCGGCCTTCCAGTACCTACTCTTAAAACTACCATAAACCTAGGCGTTGAGTGGATGTGCCGAAAAGCTAATCCAAACCCTTTAGTGAAAGAAAACTACCTCAACATCACTATCGGGGTTAACTTCAACGAAATGTGGTTTAACCAAAGTAAAATTTACTAATTCGGCTAATAGCCGCAATGAAGAAACAACGCACCATAATGCGATGGCTGCCGGCGATAATACTTATCGTCGGCATCGTCATTTGGTGTCTTATGCCGGAAAAGAAAGAGCCTGAACGATATGTCCCTAACGTTGGAGATGGCAACACAACACCAACAATGGCAACAACAGACGTTTCGACTCTCATCAGCGACTCCGGATATACTAAATACCACGTTACCGCACCAATATGGCAGATGTTTGAAGATGCTGCTGACCCTTATTGGCGTTTCCCTGATGGAATGGAGTTAGAGCAATACGACGACCAATTGCAACCCGAATCATCGGTTATTTGCGACTCCGCAATTTACTTCTCGCGTAAACGTCTTTGGCGACTTGACGGCAATGTCGTAATGGTAAACACTCAAGCCGACAGTTTCCTCACACAGCAGCTCTTCTGGGACCAAACATCGCGAAAAATATACAGCGACTCTTTTATTCACATCGTTCGCAGCGATCGCATTATCGAAGGATACGGATTCGAATCTGACCAAAGCATGATTTCTTATACCGTCAATCGTCCCACGGCAATTCTTCCTGCCGAACAAATGAGACCCGGAGCAAAACGTGATACGATAGTCGACTCCGACTCCACAACTGTCGACAGCATCAAACCGGAACAACGTCAACGCCGACAAGCCGCTCGTTCGCAGCGATCGAAACCTCAATTTGAGTTAACTCTTCCGGCTTCTAAAAACGATTCAAAGGAAGAAAACAACCCTTCGACTCAACAATCCCTCAAACGACAATCTTGATTATACGTCATGGAAGTCTGGATTACAATCACTCTCATTTCGCTAATATTCTCAGCTCTTTTCTCAGGGGTTGAGATGGCTTTCGTAACATCCGACCGCGTGCGCGTTGAGCTTGATGCCAACCACGGCAATTTCTTAGGACGTATCATCAAAAAATTCTACTCCAATTCCGAGCTATTTATTTCAACCATCTTGGTTGGCAACAATATAATGCTCGTCATATACGGTATGGGCGCGGCTGCGCTTATCGAGCCTATTTTAGAGCAGATTTATCCGAACGACTTCTTTGTATTGGTATGCCAAACTATTATTTCGACCATTGTCATCTTGCTAATGGGCGAATTTTTACCAAAAACCGTATTTGGCATCAATCCTAATAGCTCTCTCAAGATAGCAACCTTACCAATCTACATTTTCTACATCGTACTCTACCCTATCTCGTGGTTTACAACTTGGCTATCGCGCATGCTTATGCGTTTAGTTGGGGTAAACGATGAAGGCAAAAAGTTGCAATTAATCTCTATCGGCGACCTAAACGACTATATCGAGGAAACTATCGACGACATGGAGGAGCAAAAACAAGAGGTTGAGCACGAAGTGAAAATCTTCCGCAACGCACTTGATTTTGCATCGGCTCACGTACGCGATTGTATGATTCCTCGCAACGAAATTGTTGCTGTTAGTCTCGACGGAACCTCTCGCGACGAACTTGCCGAAACTTTTACCAACACAGGACGTTCGAAAGTCATAGTCTATCGCGACGACATTGACTCTATAGTAGGATACATACACGTGAGCGAACTATTCGACCCGTCTGTCGATTGGAAAGAGCGCATCAAGCCGGTACTTTATACTCCCGAAAATATGCTCGCCAATGTTATGATGCGACGTTTGCTATCTCAAAAGCGCTCTATCGCCATCGTTATCGACGAATTTGGCGGAACTGCTGGCATGCTCACTCTTGAGGACCTCATGGAAGAAATTTGCGGTAATATAGAGGACGAACATGACAACTCCGGACTTGTTGCGCGAGAAACTGAACAAGGAGTCTTCGAATTTTCTGGCCGTTGTGAAATTGCTGAAATCAACGAGCGGTTCGCTCTCGATATCCCTGAAGACGATAGCTACAAGACCATAGCAGGATATATTCTCCACTCAACCGGAAACATTCCGGCTCAGGGCGATAGCATAATCATAGCACCATTCCGCTTCGACATCCTCAAGAAAGCGGTCAACCGCCTCGAACTTATCCGCGTAACGCACGAAGCGACAGAAACACATAAATAGCTGTTTTAGAGCTATCGCTGCCCCCCGAATTTGTTATAATTCTTTTACTGCTTTACTTGTTTAAGTATTTATTGCGGGCGAGAAGCATCTTGATGTCTGTCCCATTGGTGGTTGTCCCTTGTAAGTGGCGGGTCATTATACTTCTTTTCTATTTTACACCGTAGACATGCATATGGAGTGTATGCGTGATAAGTTCCGGGTCGATAGTCGAGTCGGTTGTCATCAGTTTGAGGGGCACTTCGGGAAGTTCGGGAGTATATGGGGGCTGGACGTAGTTATGTTCAAGAAGAGTGAAACCGTTGCGTGTATAGAAGTTGATACGACGGATTGTCATAGGGTCGGCTTCGTTAGGAAGTTCTACTTCAAGAACTATCGGCTTACCAACCTGAGAAGAAAGCACTCCAAGGAGTTCTGCACCGACACCGCGACCTCGGATGCCAGGATTTACAGCAAGATGCTCAATGTAAACAAATTGATCAAAATGCCAAGTTGTTACCATACCGGCGAATTGACCATCTACTACAATCAATTGTAATTTAGGTCCATAATGCGACTCCGGAGAGAGTATCATCTGCCATGGGCGACGTTCTTCGGGCGGAAACGATTCAAGATAAAGCTTTTCCGCAGCCTTTATGTACTGAGCTGTCGGTGTGGTGAGTGTTAACATTTTGAATGATGGTTTTATGAGTGTTTTCCTGTGAGTATTCCGCGAATATCGTGTAGCTTCGTAAGCGCCTCAAGCGGTGTAAGATTGTTGATATCAACACCAAGGAGCTCATCGCGAACCTGACTCAGCACGGGGTCATCGAGCTGGAAGAACGAAAGCTGCATACCCGCAACAGTATCGTGTGCCGGAGCTGAGATACGAGCTTTTCCTCCTCGTTTCTTCGGAGTTACAGGTTTTGCATCTGATGGTTTATCGTCGGCAGGAGCTGTAGGGTCTGCACTTTCAAGCTGTTCGAGAACTTGATTTGCTCGCTTTACAATCGATGCAGGCATACCGGCGAGTTTAGCAACGTGAATACCAAAACTGTGTTCGCTTCCTCCTTTGGCAAGCTTGCGGAGAAATACCACCTTGCCTTCAATTTCCTTTACCGACACGTTGTAGTTAACGATACGAGAGTATAAAGCCTCCATATCGTTGAGTTCGTGGTAGTGGGTGGCAAAGAGGGTCTTAGGGTGCATCGAGCCATACTCGTGGATATGCTCAACGATAGCCCAAGCGATTGAAATACCATCGTAAGTCGATGTTCCGCGACCTAGTTCGTCGAAAAGAATCAACGAGCGCTCGCTCATGTTATTGAGAATCGACGCAGCTTCGTTCATTTCGACCATAAAGGTAGATTCCCCGAGCGAAATATTATCGCTCGCACCGACGCGAGTAAAGATTTTATCAACGACACCAATATGGGCACTCTCAGCAGCTACAAACGAGCCGATTTGAGCGAGGATAACGTTGAGTGCTGTCTGACGCAGCAATGCCGATTTACCCGACATATTCGGTCCGGTAATCATCATAATCTGAGTACCGTCGTTAGATAGCTCTACCGAATTAGAGATATAAGGTTCACCCGGAGGCAATTGCTTCTCAATAACGGGGTGACGCGCTTCTACCAATTTCAGTTCGAGGGAGTCATCGATAACGGGGCGGCAGTAGCGATTCTCGAGAGCTACGCGTGTAAATGCGTTAAGCACATCGAGTCGTGCAAGCATCGATGCATCGAGTTGAAGTGCTGGAATATATTGAGCTACGTATGCCACCAATTCGGCATAAAGACGCTGCTGAATTATTTCTATTTTTTCTTGAGCTCCAAGGATTTTCTCTTCATAATCCTTTAACTCTGGCGTAATATAACGCTCGGCATTAACAAGCGTCTGCTTGCGAATCCACTCTTGAGGTACTTTATCCTTATGCGTATTAGTAACCTCGATATAATAGCCGAAAACGTTATTATAACCGATTTTGAGCGATGTAATGCCGGTAGCTTCAATTTCACGAGCCTGCAGACGAGCAAGGTAGTCTTTTCCCTCGTATGCAATCGAACGAAGTCGGTCGAGTTCTTCATCGACACCATTGCAGATTATATCACCTCGCGAAGCTGTACCGGCTGCATCGTCGGGAATCTCACGAGTGATACGTTCGCGTACGGCATCGCATGGGTTAAGTTGGTCGCCAATAGCCTTGAGTTGAGGCAAACCTGCGTCGAAACACATCTGACGTATAGGAATAATAGCTTCCAAGGCATTGCGTACCTGAATGAGTTCGCGGGGCGAGATTCGGTCGCACGCCACTTTTGTAACGAGACGTTCAAGGTCGCCAACCGCTTTTAATTGGTCTGCCATATCATCTCGCATATCCGGGTTCTTGAAGAAATACTCCACGACATCGAGACGCTCGTTGATAGCTTTCGGGTCGCGCAAAGGCAATTGTAGCCAACGTCGAAGCAGACGCGCTCCCATAGGTGTAACGGTGCGGTCTATGATGTCTAGCAGACTCTTGCCATCAGGGTCGAGAGGCTCGAAAAGCTCGAGATTGCGAATTGTAAAGCGGTCGAGACGAACCGATTTTTCTTCATCAATACGAGCAATAGAGTTAATATGCCCCGTATGGGTATGCTGAGTGAGGTCGAGATAGTGCAAGATAGCACCGGCGGCGATAATTGCCGAGTGCATACGGTCGATACCGAAGCCTTTCAATGACGCCGTTCCGAATTGCTTACGAAGGCGTTCATCGGCTGCATCTAGGGTAAAAAGCCAGTCCTCCATCTCAAAATAGAGATACTGCTGGTTTAACTCATCCATAGCACGGCTTTTCAAACCGCGTTGAACGAGCAACTCCTTCGGTGCCATATTAGCCAAAGTCTTGTCGATATACTCAATCGAACCTTCGGTAGTTAGGAATTCGCCGGTTGATATATCAAGCAAGGCAAGACCACAGACAGACTTGCCGAAATGAATCGAAGCGAGGAAGTTGTTTTCACGACGTGAGAGAACGTTGTCGTTCATCGCAACTCCGGGGGTAATCAACTCTGTAATACCACGCTTAACGAGCTTTTTGGTCAACTTGGGGTCTTCAAGCTGCTCGCATATAGCCACACGCTTGCCGGCTCGGACGAGCTTGGGCAAATAGCTATCTAGAGCGTGATGCGGAAAACCTGCCAACTCTACAAACTGAGCCGAACCATTGGCACGACGCGTAAGAGTGATACCCAATATTTCCGACGCTATAATAGCATCGTCGGAAAATGTCTCATAGAAATCGCCAACTCGGAATAGCAATATAGCGTCGGGATGCTTTGCTTTCATCTCCGCATACTGCTTCATCAGCGGGGTTTCCACTATCTTCTTCGCCACGATGCTTACGATTATTTACGATTCGACGACTCGCGAGCTACCTTTTCTTCGCGGAAAGGTATTGCCAACGAGGTGTAGATATGAATGATGGCTGCAGCCAAAGTAAAGGCAATCCAATCGCGCAACTGTGAGTCGGGGTAGAAGAGAAAGAAAGCTGCTACGCAGAAGAAGATTGCGCTCCAACCTTCGATGCGGTGGAGGCGTTTAAGACGCATATCGGAGCCTTTGTACGGCGTAAACAGGCGGATGATAAGCATCATCACTGCACCTGCGGCATAAACGTAGGGATAAGCAGTCATTGCCCATGCTTCTTCGCTCAGGAAGAAGGGGACGAGAGTAGCAAGACAGATAAGAATCAATGCTACAGGGATACCGATGGCAACCCATTTAGAGGTAGAGTTATTCATCAATTTTCTTTGGTGTTTCGGTGAAAATAAAAACATCTTCACTTGCACGTTTCATGCCATACTGCTCGCGCACGACTTGCTCCATAAGGTCGCGATCTGATGCGAGACGACGGTTTAAATCTCGGTAATACAACATTGTATCTTCATTCGCCTCTAATTCTGCTCGTAGGCTATCGATAGTGCGGTCGTAGTCAATGCTATGAAACACCGTAGTTTCACCGCCAAAGACAATATATGCCAACACTAAAAGACACACAATTGTTACCGGAGACATAAATTTACGTAGCCAATCTATGGTCGATGCAAGTTTAGGATTCATATCGCAAATTTACTCACAAATCAGGATTCAAGCAAGAGGTGAGGTCGAAAAAGTTCCTTTTTTGCTGAAAAGGCTCCACGCAAGAACGAATGAACAGAGCTCCTACATCGGCAGAATTTCACAAGACAACGCTAAAATCCTCCAAATGTAGGTATTTTCACCACATCTGGAGGATTATAACTACTTTTTCGACTTTCACGCCGAAAAATCGTCGTAAAACTACATATTTTAGCTCAACCTATTAGAGGTTGAATTTAAGTGCAATCGTGGGATTGACGTAGAACTTGGTAGTGCTCGCTGTCGGATAGATAAAGTTGTACGAAAGTTCCCATTCAGAACCGATCGAGCAGTACTTGCATACGTTATACCAAATCTGAGGTTCGGAAACGAACGCAAAACCTTTCTTCTGAGCGCCGTTTTCCTTCCACTCTGGGATATATCCGGTCCAAAAATCAGCAAAACCTGAGAATGTCCACTTTGAGTTTGCGAAGTTGACACCCCAAACGCCGGTGAGCTGAACACCTGCAGTACCATCGTTACCCGCACCCGAGAATGTCTGCTTATACATTAGCTGAACGCTCCAAGTTTTAGAGAAATCAGCTGTATGACCATTGTATGCAGGACCGACGAGAATCGCATTCTGGAAACTTCCAAATCGATTAAGTCCGCCATCAAACTCGAGGTGAGCTGCAAATGGCGACTGCTTTCCGAGGTTAAACTCGCGGCTTACTTCAGTATAGGCGCCACAAGTACCATCGCGGAGCACATCGAAGTCTGCAAAGTAATACCACGAGCCCAAGCAGTCTGCTTTAAATTGCTCATAAGTGATAGTAATACGTTGGCGATTAGATTCTTCTGAAGAATAAAGATGACGACCAAAGTCGTAGTGTACCTGAATATTCTGGGCATTAACGCCTAACGAAACCATAGCGATGAGCATCAAAAAGCTCACTCGCAACCCATTTTTCAATTTAATCATTTCGGACTAGCTTATCTGTTAAAAATTTTCACAAAATTACACACAATTATGCACATAGGCAAATGTATCGCTAAATAATACAGATTCGCTATATTCTAACACTTTTTTTCTTAATCGAAAGGATGTTACTAAATAAATTAAGTATCGTGACAGTTATTTATGTAATATTAATAAGGTATACCACAAGTGTTTCTCAAACCGAAGTAATCTTTTTTTCAATAAAGTAAAACATTTTATTTGTCATTCGAATAATTATTCATAAATTTGCAGTGCTATAAAACAATTATAGAGAAACAACAACAATAAGGAGGCTATCGCGCATTCCGATTTATAGATACCATATTAACTAAACATATTCGCATTTATATGCAACACAAATACCTAAAAAGTCTAAGCACAATTGTTATAGCAGCTTTCACAGCATTTCCATCGTTTGCTGATACTTGGAACATTGATGGCAATGAATATGAAATGACCGTGGTCAGCACTCAGCAAATTGCCGAAGGCGTTACCCACAAAATGCTAAAACTTAGTGGCGCTTCGCAACTCGAAGTGCAGTTGGTCGAAGTCGATATGACTAGCGACAAGGTAGATCTCTACACTAACAAGAGCCGCAACATCGACCCCGAACTCAAAATTAAGGTTTCGGAAGACCGCCTCTATAAGAAAAATCTTTCTGACCAGATGGAAGAAGTGATCGAAGCCGGTTTTACTCCTCTTATTGGTATTAATGGCGACTTCTTCTCTAACTATGGCTCGCTTGGCAATCAGGTTTCAAATGAAACAATTGTACGTTTCGACAAAACTTCATATCCTGTATGGTATATGACCACTGATCGTCGTTTCAACATGGGCGACTTTCCTCTAAAAGCCACTGCTCGCGCTACTTATTCTGCATTTAATGATACAGTTGTCGAATACCCCGTTAGTTCTATTAACTGCTATCGTGATGCTAATTACTTGACTATCTTCACTCCGGCTCCAGGTCGTACAACCGGTACAAATAAATACGGATACGAACTTTATGCCGAATTGATCGAGGGCGACTTCGCAGTTAACGGCAACTGCAAGTTCCGCATCGTTGACGAGCCCGAAACTCATGTCAGAAAAGACAGTCCACTCGACAATTACTACGTACTTAGCGGTCATGGCTACGGTGGCCTGTTCCTCACTGCAAAATGGGAAGGTGCCGATAAAATACTCACTGATCCTAAGACAAAACGTCCATACCCGAATCTCGTTGCTGGTGATATCGTAGAAATTAATTTCGAGACCGCAATTCCCGATAGCAACATCAAAGAAATGATTGGCGGCAACCCCGTACTTCTTCTCAATGGTGAAGTTCAAGATACACAGGATGCTCTCGACCACCTTGCTAACAAAGAACCGCGTACTTGCATTGCATATACAAGCGATAACGCAAAGATGTTCCTTGCTGTTGTCGACGGTCGCCGCTCTGGGGAGTCTGAAGGATGCACATCGCGTCAGTTAGCTTGGATTATGAAGAACGCCGGTGCTGAAAACGCATTCAACCTCGATGGAGGTGGTTCGACTTGCATGCTCGATGCCCGCACTAATACTGTAATGAATAAGCCTACCGACGGCTTTGCTCAAGGCATCTACGATTTGCAGCGTGCTACTCAGAATAGCCTTTGGGTTATCGAAAAAAACGAATCTGAATCCGGTATTGTCGGCATTGTGGCTGAAGACACCAATGATGCAGCCGTTGAGTACTACAACCTTCAAGGTATCCGTGTAGAGAATCCTTCGGCTGGTCTATATATCCGCCGTCAGGGCAATAAAGCCACTAAGGTTATTCTATAATTTCCGAAAAAAATATTCGTTAGAGCGAATAAAAGAATAAATTTACCTAAAATCACTGTATATGAAAAAATTTCTACTTCCCGCACTGCTTTTAGCTAGTGCAACATGCGCCGAAGCGAAAGAAGTGGTAGTCTTCGAAGAAGACTTCAACTGGATTGAGGACTTTATCGGCCCGGCTGTAATCGACAACATCGCTGAGAACGATGCCACTACTAGCACCCCCGGCTATAACGGTCTCCAAAATGCAGAAGGCACATACCTCCGCAATGCTTTGTTCCTTCGTAAATCGAAGGAAGGCGAGGTCGAACGTTACTGGTGCGAAAGTATCGGTGAAACAGGCCTCGTATATGGTGCAAACCGTGTTTACGCAGGACGTTGCTTCCTCAAATTCGGCAAGACCGCTGTAAAAGCTAACTTCCGTTTCCAGCCAGATGAAGCAGCTCCCGAAGATGCAGCTGTAAAACTCGAATTCGACTGGTGCCCCTGGCGCAATAACGAAGGTGTTATCGACCCCGTTCAGCTTCAGGTTGAAATCTCTGAAGACGGCAAGAAAGCATACGAAATTGCAGAAGTGTTAGAGCCCCACGGTTGGGAAGTTAACCACAAACTCGAATGGATCCACGAAAATGTCGATCTCGAAGGCTTCATCATCACTCGCGACACTCGCATCCGCATTACTCTCGTTCCTCAATACTGGAATGGCGATGCAGGTACAGTAAACCGCTACTGCCTCGATAACATCAAGATGTCGTACAACGACGAAGAAGGCAATGGCGAAGATCCCGTACTTCCCGATGACGGCAGCACCGTTTACTTCTCTGACGACTTCGAATGGCTCCAGCCTTGGGTTGCTGCTAATGAACTCGGCGACCCCGTTGGTACTAACGATGCTCTCGCTAAAGGTATCAGCATTAATGGCGAAGGCGAAAACGACCGCCTCGGCAAAGATGGCCGCAACGTATTCGAAACTATGATGGACCCCTCTCTCGTTGCTGACGATAAGTACAAACGCGAAGGCAATGGATACAAGACCCGTATCTACCCCAGCTCTTCTGCATACTACACCTTCATCGCTCACAATGGTTACCTCCGCTGCGGTAGCGACAATCACAATGGCGGTCTCCGCACCCCCGAAGTAAACGTTCCTGCTGACGAAACTGAACTATACCTCGAATTCGACTGGTGCCCCGCATTCAACGCTGACGGTTCGTTCCACGAAACCGAACTTCTCGTTCAAACTCGTCCCGGCGACGTTGTTCAAATCGACAACTTCGCTCACAATTTCCAGAAAGGCGACACTCCCAAATGGAACCACGTTTGCATCGACCTCTTTGAGAACGAAAATACTACTGTTGGTGAAAAATTCAACTGCATGATTCAGAACGTTACTTCTCAGTGCGTTGCCGGTGAATTCAACTACTTTATCGACAACATCCGCATTTCTAACAAGAAATTGGAAACTTCTGGCGTAAGCGAAGTCGTAGTTGAAGAAGACTCAAATGCTCCCGTTGAATTCTACAACCTCCAAGGTGTACGCGTTTACAACCCCGAAAACGGTCTCTATATCCGTCGTCAGGGCAACCGCGTAAGCAAATGCTACGTTAAATAACTAATAGATAATTAGTACTATCTCATATAAGGAGCTACGCATTCCGCGTAGCTCCTTTTTATTCACCATTCAAGCCACGATGGACCATAAGTTTCATCGTGGTTATCAGTATCTAAACCCCGCATTAAAATAGGCAAAAAAACAATAGGCCTATAACGCGCACAAGTGCCGCATCTTCAACCTTTTCAAGTAAGTTAATACAGGTATACACCAGCCAACCCAAACGCTGAGAATCGCATTTATCGCAAGCTAATCAAACGTTCACACACAACTCATCTCAACTCACTCATTACACCATACAAAAAACCCCGTGCAGTTGGATTGCACGGGGCTATATTATCAGAATTTAGCGATTAATCGACGATTGTTGTGCGAGCATCCCACCACATACGGGTTGTGGTCTTGTCGCCGCCGATACGTTCTACAACTTCGTTATAGTTAGCTGTATTGACGTTTTTCTCAACTGCAGGATAGATAAAACGACGGAGAGAGCCTTTGAAGTCGGGAGCCTTCACTTCCTGAACGAATCCGGGGGTAGGCATTTCAAATGGATCGAGAACAGGCATGCCAAGACGGCGGTAGTCGTTCCATGCTTCGAAGCTTGATTCGGGGAAACCGGCGATGTATTTCTGAGTTATGATTTTCATAAGCTTAGAGTTACGGTTTCCTGAGAGGTCATCTCCTTCGCTATCACTGAAAAGTACGCTTGTGCCGAGTTGGTTCTTCATATCTGACTGAAGATAAGACTCGATATCAGCCGATTTGATGAGATTGCCATACGAAGCCATCGACTTGCGAATACCTTGTACGTAGAAGTCTTCGGCGGTGCCTCCTACATTCCAACCACGAAGAGCGGCCTCGGCAAGCAAGAAGTATGCTTCGTTTGCATAAGCAAGAATGAAGTCCTTATCGTAAAGGAGTTCGGGCTGATTGGTTACAGGAGGTGTAGGATCGGCTGATACGAAGAATGCACCAATACGAGCGTGGTTGGTGTTTACGTTTTCAGGCAAAGCACCTACTGCTTCTGTAAGACCGGGCTTAACGCCTTGCCAACGGCCACGATAGTCAACATCGATTACCCATACTTTTTTACCGGTTTCGGGGTCTACTTCACGGTGACGCTCGAATGCAGCAAGAGTGCCATCGCTGGTAACGTTAAACATAATGAGCGCACGAGGGTCGGCATACTGGGGCACGAATTCGGGCTGATAGTAGTCTTTCATTTCAACGGGAACTCCACCGAGGTTAGTGAGGATTTTCTCCATTGAAGTAGAAAGTGTAAGCTCTTTATCCCAGAAGTGCGAACGGGGATAGAAGTAGTTATAACCTACAGTTGTTGTATAGTAGCCCTTAGCTACGTAGATCGACATATCCTCTGAAAGGAATCCGCCGGGAGCGGCTGCTGCTTTTTCAGCTTCTTCTTTTGCTTTAGCAGGGTCTGCCTCAGTCATACGCATGGCGAGACGGAGGTGGAGTGTGTTAGCAAGTTCGCGCCACTTGCTCCAATCACCGTGGAAAATAACGTCGTAGTCAGCAGTTGTGCTAGATGCGTTTACATCGATTTCTGCACTTGCTTCTGCGAGTTCTTTTACCATGCCGTAGTAGATGTCGCGCTGTTCGTCATACTTAGGTTGAGCATATTCTTCTGAACAAGCCTGTGAATATGGGATATCACCAAGGTAGTCAGTGAGGTGCGAGAACAACCATACACGCCAGATGCGGCAGAGCGATTTGATATTGACCTCTTCGGGTGATTCTCCACAGAGTTCGATTGCTGCATTAAGGTTAGCAATCCATGTCCAAGTATTGTTCCAGTAAGTTTCTGTATAAGAATCATCGGGGACGCATACGTTGGGGGTGTACTTACAGTTAGCAAAATACTGCGACTGCATATCGAAGCCGATATTGTTAATACGCTGCCATAAGTCGACACCGGGAGTGCTTCGGATGATGGCCAATGTAGCCAAATTCATCGGTTTTACATACGACTTATCTACTTTAGTAGGGTCGGTGTTGATTTTGTCGAAATCCTGACAAGCGGGAGCTGATACAGCCAAAGCTGCTACTACACCCCATGCAAGATTTTTAAATTTGAATATATTTTTCATTCTATATTAGAAGTCTACGAGTTAGAAAGAAACGTTAAGGTTGAAACCAAAGCTACGCATTGTGGGGAATGAGTAGTGCTCGATACCTCCGGCGTTACCTGTACTTACGACTGTTTCGGGGTCGTATCCACCGGGGATATTGCTATAAAGAATCCAAAGGTTACGTGCAACGAAGCTAAGTTTCACTGCGGTGAAAGGCGACTTTGCAAGGGCTTTCTTAGGCACGTTATAGCCTAACGTAAGTTCGCGAAGACGAAGGTTTGTTGCATCGTAGACATGACGCTCACCAATATTCTTCACGCGGCTCCAATATTCCTGAGGATTAGCATACGTTGTATTGGGAACATAGGTAGTTTCGCCATTGGCTCCAATTACTTCCTGAACACCATCAACGAGGATACCACCTGTACCGGCGTACCACTCTTCACGACCGTCGAGTGAAAGGATATTGGTACCATTAGCTGCACCCTGTGCAAGAGAGTTCATGTAGATATCACCACCTACACGAAGGTCGAGGAGGAATCCGAGAGTAAAGTCGCGGAATGTCAAAGAGTTATTCCACGAAGCGGTCCACTTGGGCAGATAGTTACCAAGAGGTTCTTTGGTGTTCATGCTTTCTTCGCGCAAGGGTAGACCGTTTTCGTCGACGATGATAGCACCTTCGGGATTACGTTTGTAGCGATAACCTACGATATCACCGTATGTACCACCTTCGTTTGCTACGACTTGTGCAAACTCATACTTACCAAGGACATATACATCAACTTCTTCATGAAGTTCTTTGATGTAGTTGCGGTTGAGTGTATAGTTGATATTGGTATTCCAAGTAAACTCGCGAGTGCGAACAGGTGTTGCCGAAAGAACGACTTCAATACCGCTATTCTGAATGTTACCGGCGTTGATTTTACGGCTTGAGTAGCCTGATGCCTTAGTAACGGGCAACGAGAGAATTTGGTTGGTTGCATTCTTCTTATACCATGTAAAGTCGATACCAAGACGATTGTCGAAGAAACGAGCATCAAAACCGAGTTCGACCGACTTGATAAGTTCTGGCTTAAGAGTTGCAAGCTTATGTACTTCGCTCACGTATGATCCCTTAATAGGATTACCGAAGATAATTTCTTTATACGAGAAGCTATTGTTGATTTGATAAGCGCTAGTATCGTTACCTACTTCGGCATACGAAGCACGAACTTTACCAAACGAGAACCACTGAGGAACGTTTACCTTGAATTCCTGACGGAGCATATCGGTAATAACCCAACCACCACCTACTGAGGGATAGAAGAACGAGCGGTTCTGCTTGGGAAGTGTTGACGACCAGTCGTTACGTGCAGTTACATCAAGGAATACCCAATTGCCGTAGTTGAGCTGGGCAAAACCATAAAGCGAGTTTACTGCTTTTTCTGAGATATCGTTAGAAGCTGTGATCGATTTACCATTCTTAATAAAGAAGAAGTCGGGTATTTCGAGAGCTCCTGAGCCTACGAATGTCGAGTTTGAGCTATTATAGCGCAAGTTACCACCTACACTAATCAAACCGGAGAACTTAGAATCGAAGATATTGTCTTTCTGTGCGGTGATAAGAGCGTCAGTGTTGCGTTCGCGAGCAAACGCTTTTGTAATCGAGTAAGCACCGCTTCCAACAAATTCTCCGATAGGATAAGCAGCCATTGTGCGAGAATCTGTGTTTGTCCAATAGAAGTCTTCGCCATGGCGCAACTTGATAGACAACCAATCCGTTACATCCCAGTTGAGTGAAAGGAAGCCGATGAAACGGTCGCGAGAACGTTTCTTCTTATTGTCTTCTACAACATAGGGGTTGAGGACGTTGCTCTTATCGTTATTCCAACGACGAACATTACCAAACTCGTCGTAAGTATCTGCAAGGTCAGAGTAATGTACGCTACGAGGCATCAAGAGGTAGTTCTTCATAATACCGTCGCCGGCGCCACCTAGCTGAGGTGTATTGCGATGGGTGGATTTGATATAGTTAACCTTAGCATCGAACTGAAGGTTCTTGGCAAGGTTCATTGTTCCACGCAAGTTAAGGTTAAACTTGTCGTTGTGGTTAGTAGGCACTACACCATCCATATACTGGTAAGCCATTGTCGTACGGAACGAACCTCTATCGCCGGTATAACCTGCTTCAAGAGTCTGTGTAGTAGTAACACCGGTGGTGAGATAGTCCATAATGTCATTATCGTATGCACTGAACGGACGTTCTTCGCCGGTCCAATCGACAATCATTTGGCCTTCCATTTTCGGACCCCATGAAAGGTTGTTACCTGCTACATACTCGCCATTGGTACCCTGACCATAGACATTCTGCATTTCAGGTTTGGTCAAAGGGGTTTCAACCATTACGTTTGAGTTGAAAGTAACGCCGAGGCCTTTCTTGTCAACTCCTTTCTTTGTGGTGATCATAAGGACACCGTTACCTGCACGCGCACCGTAAAGCGCTGCTGCAGCCGGACCTTTGAGGACTGAAACCGATTCGATATCGTCGGGATTGATATCATTGAGGGCATTACCGTGGTCGGTACCATCCCATTGGTTATTCGAAGAACCGCCATTTGAGTTATTAATAGGCACACCGTCGACAACTACAAGAGGTTCATTATTACCTCCGAGAGAGTTATTACCACGAATGATAATTCGCGACGAACCGGCAGAGCCCGAGCCACCGCTTGAAATCTGTAAACCGGCAATACGACCTGTGAGGTTGTTTACGATGTTGTTTTCACGAGCTTCGGTAAGAGCATCTCCTTTGACATCTTGAACAGAATAACCGAGAGCTTTTGTTTGACGCTTGATACCTAACGCTGTAACGACTACTTCGTCGAGATTCTCCGAAGAAGGCGAAAGTGTTACATTTACTACATTACGGCCATTAGTCGCAACTTCTTGCGATGCACAACCAACGTACGAAACTAGCAACACAGGATTCTTAACAGGACTTTTCAGTTCGTAATTACCATCGATGTCAGTAGCGATAGCAACCTTTGTACCTTTGATTTGTACTGTAGCACCAATAAGTGGTTCTCCTTCTTCGTCAATAATGGTACCTTTGACTACTTGCACAGAAGCCACAGACTGCTGTGGTTCGGGTTCTGCAAAAGCCGCAGGAATTGTCATCCCTGCCATAAGACCGGCTACCAAGACGGCCTTCGGAGCAAGAGATGATAAAACGTGGCGTTTCTTCATAGATTTTAATAAAGTAAAATAGGTTGTTTTATGTTTTAAATAATAGTTGTTTATATATTCAG
>CAZYYV010000037.1:0-23639 GCA_964651295.1 uncultured Bacteroides sp. | reverse complement strand
TCAAGGCAAATTTGACAGTGAAGCTGCGGAGGCTATCGACTTTCCAATGGCCGCTAGTGAGCGGTTTGCGATGGAAATGACGAGAGCGTTCCTTTGCTTCTTTTTTGGTGATGCAAACGAACGCTCCTTCTTCGGTCGGCTCGAGTTCCATGAGCCAACGAAGGTATTCAGTCAATATTTCGCGCGAATCGACGCCATGATGGTCGTGGATGTGTATGCGGACGGTTTCGCCGTGTTGGCGGAGTTGCTCAAGGGTCATAATTACTTCCTTTTCGTGGCGCGTAAGGGCGCGGCCCAACCACCTCGTGAATGCGAGTGAGTAGTTGGGCTGCGTAGCTGTAAGGCGCTTGCGTTGAAGTATGCGACGAGATTTGAGCACTTTGTATAGTTTTGGTGCAAAGGTAGGATGGTCATAGGATGTTTGATTGTAGATTTTTTCTTTTGCGGGGAAATGATTTGCGAGAGAGAAGAAGAGGTTAATGATTTTTTGATGGAAAGTTATAGAACTGAGGATTTGGTTGGTTTTTACGATATTATACATTGATGGTTAGTTATCTCGCGACCCACTTACGTGGGTCTGGCTACCTATATTAGCATTAAACGTGAGGTCTCCGCTGAAGCTTCGACCACACGCTATTATCTTGAAGACCCGCTCGCTGCGAGTCCGCTTCGCGCACTCGCAAAAAAAATAGCCGCAGGGCATTAGCGCTGCGGCATGTACCTCGGAGCGGAATCGAACCGCTATCAAAAGTTTAGGAAACTTCTATTCTATCCGTTGAACTACCGAGGCAGGATAGAGAAGTAATATTAAAAAAAGAATGAGAATAGAAATCCGAAGATTAACCATTCTCATTCTCCTCTCTCCTCTGCGGTGCGGACGGGACTCGAACCCGCGACCTCCGGCGTGACAGGCCGGCATTCTAACCAGCTGAACTACCGCACCTTGCTTTCGCTAATTGAGTGCCTTTCGGCTCTCCGGCGCTTGTGCTTTTCTTTGGAGAGGCACTAGCTCTTTTGCTTTTGCGTTGCAAAGTTACAACTGTTTTTTCGATCCTCCAAATTTTTCTGCAAAAAAAATGCACTTTTTTTGAAAATAGTCCGAAATAGCCATAAAATTGGCGGAAAAGTATACGGAAATAGCCGTTAATCGATGAGAGAACGCAGAATTTCGATGCTTTTTATACCCGACATAGATTGAAGATGTATCGAATAATATTGAAGAATTTTGTCTAAAACGATATTTCGGGCTGTACGATCGAGAGAAATAAAAGCAGCGGTACGGTAATTTGCGTGACTGATAGCTCGCAAAACAGCGCTTTCGTCCGGGTTGAGGTAATGGTGATGTAAAGGTAGGGTAGGGCGAAAGCGCGCTTCTCGCAAATCGAAATACTCGCCTTCGGTGTCGAGTCGAGGCTCGATGCCGAGAAAATGAGATAAGCGGTAGAGGAAAATGATATGAAAACTCGCAGTCGCAAGAGGTGAGTCAAGAGCAGTTAAAGCTTCGATCGAACCGAATAGAAAATCGGAAAGTAAAGAATCGGGTTCGGCACGGCGAAGTAAGATGTCGAGAACTTCAGAAAGGAATATGCTGATAAGACTCTTTTGAGGCGAAGGGTCGAGAACAAGAGAAGTTGCTCCAGCGCGCATATCTCGTATATTATATATGTCGCGATCCGGTCGGATATCTGCAACGCCTTCAAATATCTGTAAAGGAGAAGAAAGTGCGCGTCGACGCCTGGCATCTTTAGACGTGCCGGCCGGAATGCTAAGAGTTATTCGACCGTGAGATCGAGACCAAGCAGATAGTAGGTTCTTAGAGTCGCTCACTTTTGTAGTTCGGAGCGCAATACATTCGATGTTGCAGAGCATATAAAAACGAGCAAGTTTATCAAGTGCAAATATACGAAGTGATGGGCGATTAACGATTTGTTTTAACTAATATTATAACGGTCGATTTGCCCCCGCAGAAATAAATTCGTACCTTTGCAACAGAAAAGTAATGTAATATAATTAAGGACTCGACCGTCACTAAGGTGTAGTTGGGTTTCTTTATTTTTTGTATTTATTAAAATCGTATACTATGGCAATCACCTATATGACCAAAGAAGGCTATGACCGCAAAATGGAAGAAATAGCCTATCTCGAGACAGTGAAACGACCCGAAATCAGCCGCGCAATTGCGGAGGCTCGCGATAAAGGCGACCTTTCGGAAAATGCGGAGTATGATGCAGCAAAGGAAGCACAGGGTTTGCTCGAAATGAAGATCGCACAGCTCAAGGATCTCGTGGCAAATGCTCGTATTATTGATGAGAGTAAATTGACTACCGACGAAGTTCAGATGCTCAACCGCGTAACTATCCGCAATGTAGACACCGGCAAAGAAGCAGAATACACAATTGTAGCCGATAGCGAGGCAGATATGAAGGCAAAGAAGATTGCCATCTCGACCCCGATCGCTCGCGGCTTGCTCGGCCACAAGAAAGGCGATGTAGTCGAAATTGCTATTCCTGCAGGTAAGGTGCGCTTCGAAATTCTCGATATCGCAATCTAATCACCTAAAAATAATACTCGGATATGGCTTCAATATTTTCACGTATTATAGCCGGCGAAATTCCGTCGTACAAAGTGGCAGAAGATGAACGCCACTATGCATTCCTCGACATCAATCCTCTTTCGGAGGGTCATACCTTGGTAGTGCCCAAGCGCGAAGTGGACTACATCTTTAATCTTACAGATGAGGAGTATGCCGCCCTTCAGCTTTTTGCGAAGCGCGTTGCAGCAGCTCTTGAGAAGAGTGTAGACTGTAAGCGTATTGCGACAGCTGTTATCGGCTTGGAAGTGCCTCACGCACATATTCACCTTGTGCCGATTCGCACCGAAGGCGACCTCGACTTCCGTAAAGAGAAACTTCAACTTTCGTCCGAACGTATGGCAGAGATTGCAGCTACCATCGCTTCGAACTTCAAAGGTTGATACAATATATTATAAGATAATAAGTTTATAGGTTTAGAGATTGAGTTTAGTGAAAATAAACGCAAATCGCTAAACCTTTAACGTATATAGACTATGAAAAAGAATTTATTTGCAGCTTCAGTTGTAGCAATGGCACTTGCATCATGCGCCGGACCTCAGGGTTGGGGCGTAAAAGGAACTATTAAAGGAGCTGATTCAGACCTTAAGCTTGCCGTAGAAGCATGTAATGCCGGCCACTGGTATGTACTCGACTCAGTAGATGTTAAAGGAGGCTCGTTCGACTATAATTCGGGAGTCCTCGCCGCTGATGCCGATATAATGCGTGTAACCTATCCCGGAAAAGGAAGTGTGTATTTTCCGGTAGAGGGAGATGATGTGGTGACTATAACAGCGGATGCTGCAACTTTTGGAACCGGTCATAAACTTACCGGTTCGTCGATGGCGGAGACCGTTGCTGCTATTGATAGTGTTATTGCGGCAACAACAGATCTCGATGAATTGCGCAAGAAACTTACCGGTTTTATTATCACAGATACCACCGGTATCGTGGCTTACTATGCAGTAGGCAAAAACGTAGGTAATACCCTTCTTTTTGACCCTCGCGAGAGTGCCGGTAATCGAGTATATGGTGCGGCTGCACAGGTGTATTCGCACTATAAGCCCGAAGATCCTCACGGCGAAGCAATTAGATCGGCTTATTTTGCAGGTCGTCGCATGATGGGTAAAGTGCCCGCGAATGAAGCTCCCGAGCAGGTTATCGAAGTGCCCGAAACAGGTATTATCGAAATTGAACTCTACGATAATAAAGGTGTAAAACACTCGCTTAAAGAATTTGCATCGAAGGGAAATGTGGTACTTCTTAGCTTTACTGCTTATGATCAGCAGTTCTCGCCTGCATATAATGCAATACTTAATGATGTGTACAGCCTTTATCATGCAAAGGGACTCGATATCTATCAAGTGGCGTTTGATGCTGATGAAGTGGCTTGGAAAGAAGCTGCACAAAATTTGCCATGGGTGACTGTTTGGAACTCTGCGTTCGATGGACTTTCTGCAGTTGCGTCGTATAATGTAGGTACATTGCCTACTACTTTTATTATTGACCGCGAAGGCAATATTAAGTCGCGTGTAGCTGATGCTGCCGATCTTCCGAAGCAAGTGGCACGCTTATTCTAATATGTAATTTTAACGGGTAGAGGTGCTGTGCTTCTGCCCGTTTTTTTAATTATACACAATTAATATCTGATTCTATGAAGAACAGCTTGTTATCGCTTTTGCCCTTGGCGGTTGTAGCATTTGCTCCTGCCTGTTCGTCTGGCGGAGCTGATGTTCCGAAGGTTAAGGTCGAATGGACGGGCGTGAATATGCCAATTGATTCGACCGGTGTGCGACAGTATAAGCAGACGTGTGTTGTTACCGGAGATTTGCGAGGAGTCGAACGATTGGGCTTTAATCAATTTGCACGTGCGATGAAGCCGGTTGACCCGGCAGACTCTCTCGTAGAAGTCGTTCCCGGTTATTACCTTATAGAGTCGCCTCGTTTTGCGGGTGCGACCGAAAATGATACGTTAGTGTTTGAAATGCTTACCCGAGGCTCGCTTCAGTCGATTTGTTACAGCCCTGATGGCTTTCACGTAATTTATGAAGGAGGTAAGACTGCGCCGGTAGAATACGTGGTAAATCCGCTTTCCGATCGAGCCGAAAGCTATATTTCGGGCAAAAGTGATCGTATGCCTTATGGGGATGTTGTTTATGATATAAATGAGCGTATTACATCGGCTTCGGCACGCGGAGTGTACGATGTCGCCCCGTCGTTTAAACAAGTGGAACTGACCGGCGGAGAGACGACTGTCAATCCGGCAGAGGCGATCTTTAAATCGATAGATGATTTTGCAAAAACGGGAAGATACTCGGTGGTAATTGCAGATGGTAAAATTACTATTACCGCACCAGAGTATTTGTGGCAGCAGCTCTTGAATCGATTCGTCCATCTCTATGGTGATAAACCGATATCTTTACCTCAGGCTCAAATTACCGATTGGCCTTCTCTGGGATATCGAGGTGTGATGGTGGATATTTCGCGTAACTATCAGACTCCATCTGAGATTCGCCGAGTGCTTGACTTGATGGCGCTTTATGGTCTAAATGTATTCCATTTCCATTTTAGTGATGATGAGGCTTGGCGTCTAGAAATACCTGCATTGCCCGAACTTACAGAAGTGGGCTCGCGTCGAGGCTTTGTTACATCGGATACTTGTGGATATTTACCTCAGATTTTTGCAGGTGATGGAAATCCTGATACAAAAGCCGGTACGGCTAATGGATACTTTACGCGTCAGGATTATATTGATATGATACGTCATGCTGATAGTCTTGGTATTAATGTAATACCGGAAATCGAATCGCCCGGGCATGCGCGTGCAGCAATTCGTGCGATGGAGTATCGAGTTCGTAAAACAGGAGATATCTCGTTGCTTCTCCATGAACCCGGTGATACATCGAAATATACCTCGGCGCAAGCATTCCATGATAATGTGATGAATCCGGCACTTGAAGGTCCGTATAAATTTATGGATATTGTGTCTGATGAAATAATAGCCATGCATAAAGAAGCCGGAGTGCCTTTGCTCTCGATACATATTGGTGGTGATGAGGTCCCCCGAGGAGCATGGAGTGGAAGTGCGGCAGTTGCTAAACTTAAACAAGAACAAGGGCTTGAATCGGAGAAAGATATTCACGCCTACTTCGTTAGTAAAGTAAATAAAAACTTCGCTGAAAAGGGTGTTGGTATTTCTGCTTGGCAAGAAGTTGCGCTCGAGAATAGTAAGGAATACAACAGTTCTGTTGCGCCCAATGTGTTAAGTATTAACTGTTGGAGTACCCTTGTTCGTCATGGTCAGGGTAAGGTGGTTGATAATGTAGCAAAGGTCGGTTATCCCGTTGTGCTTAGCAATGTTAACCATTTCTATCTCGATATGATGTATAGCTATCATCCTGACGAGCGTGGCTTAAGTTGGGGCGGATGGAATGATGAATTTGCAGCTCTCGCAGGCTATCCGGCTCGTTTGTGCACCGAAGAGGGTGCAAATGTTGTGGGTGTTCAAGGTCAACTTTTTGCAGAGACTATTCGCGATACAGCAACGCTTGAAAGAATGTTGCTCCCAAAAATTCTCGGACTTGCTGAGCGCGGGTGGAATCCGGATTCGACTTATACCGATGCTCAATTCCATTCTGTAATAGTGTCTGAAATGCCGAAATGGGAACGTCGGGGCTATGCTTATCATGTTCGTCAGGCCGGTATTAAATTGCTTGATGATAATACGTTTGTGGTTAATAGCCCCTATCCTGATGCAGTTGTGCGTTATAGTCTCGGTGGCGTGACTCCAACTGAAAAGTCGCCTGAAATCAAGCCCGGTGAAGCTGTTTCGCTTGGCGGTGCTAAGCAAATTCGTGTGCGGCTTTGGATTTATGGTCATCCATCCTGTGTAACGATATTAAACGTGGCAGAATAGACACGCGATACATTGAAACACTCGGCGCCAAATGGAGTCGGGTGTTTTTTTATTGAAAAGAGTTTTGTTAATCTTCGTCGTTTTGCATGGAATGTGCTCCAAAACCGCTTGGGTAATAGTTGTGAACTTTAAGAGCGCTATCTATTGACAGTCATATATTTTGTGTTGAAAAAAATATTGCTGAAAAGTGTAAAAATCTTTGGTTATTAGCGAAATAATTACTAACTTTGCGCCGTTGAACAGTGTGTTCACACGCCGCTTTATTGCTAACTAATTGAAGTTAAGGCAATTGGTGGTTGTGTGGGTATGTGTGCGAAAGCCTGAGTTCAACGACAAAAACGAGAAAAACGAACATAAGATATTTAAAAGTAACAAAGCAAACAAACTAAGATGCCTACTATTCAGCAATTAGTACGAAAAGGACGCGTGGCATTGGAAGACAAGAGTAAGAGCCCCGCTCTCGACTCATGCCCCCAGCGCCGTGGCGTTTGTGTGCGTGTGTACACCACAACCCCTAAAAAGCCTAACTCGGCAATGCGTAAAGTTGCACGTGTGCGCCTTACCAATGGTAAAGAAGTTAACTCTTACATTCCCGGTGAAGGACACAACTTGCAGGAGCACTCAATCGTGCTTGTACGTGGTGGCCGTGTAAAAGACCTCCCCGGTGTACGTTATCACATCGTGCGTGGTACTCTTGATACCGCAGGTGTGAAAGATCGCACTCAGCGCCGCTCGAAATACGGTGCTAAGCGTCCCAAGGCCGGTGCTGCCAAGAAGTAATTCGCCGAAGTTTAGTCTCAGTTGATTGAGACGCTTGGCGGGTGAAGTTATCTTATAGCACCCGAGTAACAAATCAAATTAATTTCAAACTCGTTTTTGCATTTCTTGCAGCTATTCTTTTGGTTGAGTAAGTTTACGGCAGAGGCCTAAACTGAAGATTAACGAAGCAAGCAACCAAGCAATCAAAAACACAACACCGACAACTCTAAAAAATGAGAAAGTCTAAGCCTAAAAAACGGCTCGTTCTCCCCGATCCCGTTTATAGCGAAGTGCGTGTGACAAAATTTGTCAACCACCTCATGTTCGACGGTAAGAAGAATACCGCGTTCACAATTTTCTATACCGCACTTGAGACTGTGAAGTCTAAGATGCCTAATGAAGAGCTCTCAGCTCTCGAAATCTGGAAAAAAGCTCTCGAAAACGTTACCCCTCAGGTAGAAGTAAAGAGCCGTCGTGTAGGTGGTGCTACCTTCCAGGTTCCTACAGAAATCCGTGCAGACCGCAAGGAGTCTATTTCAATGAAAAACCTTATCTCTTACGCTCGTAAACGTGGCGGCAAGACTATGGCAGACAAACTCGCTGCTGAAATCGTTGACGCTTATAATAATCAGGGCGGCGCTTTCAAACGCAAAGAAGATATGCACAAAATGGCAGAGGCTAACCGTGCCTTCGCTCACTTCCGTTTCTAAGCGAATTTTCGTTGAATATAAATCCTCACCAACAGCAAAATGGCTAAATCAGACGAAAATCTTAAATATACGCGCAATATCGGCATTATGGCTCACATCGATGCCGGTAAAACTACCACTTCGGAGCGTATCCTTTTCTATACCGGTCTTACTCATAAAATCGGCGAAGTTCATGATGGCGCAGCTACTATGGACTGGATGGCTCAGGAGCAGGAACGCGGTATCACAATTACCTCTGCTGCTACTACCACTTTCTGGAAGTACAACAACGAGAAGTATAAAATCAACCTCATCGACACCCCTGGACACGTTGACTTTACTGTCGAAGTTGAACGTTCACTCCGTATTCTTGACGGCGCTGTAGCGGCATTCTGTGCAGTAGGTGGTGTTGAACCTCAGTCAGAGACTGTATGGCGTCAGGCTGATAAGTACAATGTACCCCGTATCGGTTACGTTAACAAGATGGACCGCTCGGGTGCAAACTTCTTCGAAGTTGTTCGTCAGCTCCACGACGTACTCGGCGCTAACCCCTGTCCTATTCAGATTCCTATCGGTGCTGAAGAAACATTCAAGGGTGTAGTTGACCTCATCCAGATGAAGGCTATCCTCTGGCATGACGAAACTATGGGTGCTGACTACTCGATTGAAGAAATCCCCGCTTCTCTCCAGGATGAAGCAGAACAGTGGCGCGACAAAATGCTTGAGAAAATCGCCGAATACGACGACGAACTCATGTCGAAATATTTCGATGATCCCTCAACCATCACTGTTGAAGAAATCAAACGCGCTCTCCGCAAAGCAACCCTCTCAATGGACCTCGTGCCCATGATCTGTGGTTCTTCTTTCAAAAACAAAGGCGTTCAGTGCCTCCTCGATGCAGTTTGCGCATACCTCCCCACACCTCAGGATGCTGGTGTGATCGAAGGTCATCCCGTAGGCGACTCTGAAGAAGTAATTACTCGCGAACCTATTGCAGAAGCTCCTATGTGTGCTCTTGCGTTCAAGATCGCTACCGACCCCTATGTAGGCCGTCTCTGCTACTTCCGTGTTTACTCTGGTGAAATGCAGGCCGGTTCTTACATCTTCAATAGTCGTTCGGGCAAGAAAGAACGTGTATCACGTCTCTTCCAAATGCACTCGAACAAGCAGAATCCTATGGAAGTTATCGGCTGTGGTGATATCGGCGCAGGTGTTGGTTTCAAAGATATCCGCACTGGTGATACTCTTTGCGACGAAAACGCTCCTATCGTTCTCGAAGCTATGGAATTCCCCGATCCCGTTATCGGTATCGCAGTAGAACCCAAGACTCAGAAAGACCTCGACAAACTCGGCGTTGGTCTCCAGAAACTTGCTGAAGAAGACCCCACTTTCACCGTTGTTACAAACGAAGAAACCGGTCAAACAGTTATCTCTGGTATGGGTGAGCTTCACCTCGATATTATTATCGACCGTCTCCGTCGTGAATTCAAGGTTGAATGTAATCAGGGCCGTCCTCAGGTTACTTACAAAGAAGCTATCACACGTTCTTGCGAACTTCGTGAAGTGTTCAAGAAGCAGACCGGTGGTCGCGGTAAATTCGCTGATATCATCGTACGTCTTGAACCCGTAGACGAAGGCTTCGAAGGTAACCTCCAGTTCGTTGACGAAGTTAAGGGTGGTAACATTCCTAAGGAATTCATCCCCTCGATCCAGAAGGGCTTCACAACTGCAATGAAGAATGGTGTGCTTGCAGGTTTCCCCGTTGAACACCTCAAGGTAACCGTAATCGACGGTTCGTTCCACCCCGTTGACTCTGACCAGTTGTCATTCGAACTTTGTGCGATCCAGGCATTCAAGAAGGGTTGCGAACAGGCAGGTCCCGTTCTCCTCGAACCTATCATGAAGATTGAGGTTGTTACTCCCGAAGAATCTATGGGTGATGTAATCTCTGACCTTAACAAACGTCGTGGCCAGGTAGAAGGCATGGAAAACAGCCGTTCTGGTGCTCGCGTTGTTAAAGCAAAGGCTCCCCTTGCAGAAATGTTCGGTTATGTAACCGCACTTCGTACAATTACTTCAGGCCGCGCTACCTCGACCATGTCGTTCTCGCACTACGCAGAAGTATCAACTTCTATTGCGAAAGATGTTCTCACAGAATGCCAGGGCCGTGTCGACCTTCTCAAATAATACAAAAACATACATTAATATATGAACCCTATTATCCGTATCAAACTCAAATCTTACGACCACAGCCTCGTAGACAAATCGGCTGAAAAGATCGTAAAGACAGTGAAGTCGATCGGCGCGGTTATCAGCGGTCCTATCCCCCTGCCCACCCACAAACGTATCTTCACCGTTAACCGCTCAACCTTCGTTAACAAGAAGAGCCGTGAACAGTTCCAGCTTAGCTGCTACAAACGTCTTATCGACATCTACAACGCGACTCCCAAAATTGTTGACGCTCTCATGAAGCTTGAGCTCCCCAGCGGTGTTGAAGTGGAAATCAAGTGCTGATACTATTCAACGGAATAAAATCACCTCACTATATTAACTATTAATTAACAGAGAAATGCCAGGATTAATTGGAAAGAAAATCGGAATGACATCCGTTTTCAGTGCCGACGGTCGCAATGTACCGTGCACTGTTATCGAAGTAGGTCCTTGTGTTGTCACTCAGGTTAAGACAGAAGCTACCGACGGCTATGATGCTATCCAGCTTGGTTTTGAAGACCAGAAGGAAAAGCACCTCACACAGCCCGAACTCGGTCACTTCCGTAAAGCCGGTGTGGCTCCCAAGCGATACTTGGCCGAGTTCAAAGGTTTTGAAAACGCTTACGCCCTTGGCGATACCATTGGCGCAGACTTCTTCAATGAAGCTGACTTCGTTGACGTAGTAGGTACCTCAAAAGGTAAAGGCTACCAGGGTGTAGTTAAGCGTCACGGCTTCGGCGGTGTAGGCCAGAGCACTCACGGTCAGCACAACCGTCTCCGCGCGCCCGGTTCTATCGGTGCATGTTCTTACCCCGCAAAGGTATTCAAAGGCATGCGTATGGCCGGTCAGACAGGTAACGAACGCGTTACTGTTCAAAATCTCCAAGTTATCAAAGTGATACCCGAGCACAACCTCATCATGATCAAGGGTTCAATCCCCGGTTGCAAAGGTTCAATCGTCTTAATTGAGAAATAATAATGGAACTCGCAGTATACAACCAGCAAGGCCAGGATACAGGCCGCCGCGTTAACCTCAACGATGAGGTATTCGCAATCGAGCCCAACGAGCACGCCCTTTATCTCGACGTTAAGCAATACCTTGCAAACCAGCGTCAGGGTACTCACAAATCGAAAGAACGTAGCGAAGTTAGCGGTTCTACCCGTAAACTCCACAAACAAAAAGGTGGTGGCGGTAGCCGTATTGGTGATATTAACTCACCTGTTCTCGTAGGTGGTGGCCGTGTATTCGGTCCCCGTCCCCGTGACTATCGTTTCAAACTTAACAAGAAACTCAAAGACCTCGCTCGTCGTTCAGCTCTCAGCCTCAAAGCTGCAGCAGGTGAAATCGTCGTAGTCGACAATGTTAATTTCGAAGCTCCCAAAACTAAAGAATTTGTAAATTTTGCTAAAAATCTCAAAGTTGAAGGCAAAAAGGTTCTTCTCGTTTTGTCAGAAAAGAATAATAACGTATATTTGTCGATGCGTAACGTGCCCAATGCAAATATCATGAATGCATTGGACATCAATACGTATGTAGTTCTCAATCACAATGCGCTGATCCTCTCCGAGGCCAGCGTTGACGTGCTTAATAATCTCTAATCCACCGGAGCCAACACAATGGAAATCTCTATTAAACCCATCATCACTGAAAGAGCAACTAAGCTTTCTGAAAAGCATAATTGCTACACTTTCCGCGTGTCGCCCGACGCTAACAAAGGTCAGATCAAATCGCTTATCGAGTCGATCTACGGCGTAAAAGTGGAAAGCGTCAACACAGCCATCATGCGCGGCAAGAACAAATCACGCTGGACTAAAAGCGGCCTTCTCAAAGGTAAAACCAACCGCTGGAAGAAAGCTTACGTTACTGTCGCTGACGGTCAGTCCATCGAATTCTTTAGCAACATCTAATAAAAATGGCAGTAAGAAAATTCAAGCCCACAACTCCTGGGCAACGTCACAAGGTTATCGGTGTTTTTAAAGGTACCATCACTGCTACTACACCGGAAAAATCTCTTACAGTCGGAAAGCGTGCCTCCGGTGGTCGTAACAACGAAGGTCATCTCACCGCTCGATACCTTGGCGGTGGTCACAAACGCAAATACCGTATCATTGACTTTAAGAGAAATCGCGACGGAATTCCCGCAACAGTAAAGACAATCGAGTATGACCCTAACCGTTCAGCTCGCATTGCGCTTCTCTGTTACGCCGACGGAGTAAAGACCTACATCATCGCCCCCAACGGCCTTGAAGTAGGTGCAAAGCTCCTCAGCGGTCCCGACGCAGCTCCCGAAGTAGGTAACGCTCTTCCCTTGAGCAAAATTCCCGTTGGTACCGTAATCCACTGTATCGAACTTCGTCCCGGTCAGGGTGCTTTCATGGCACGTTCTGCCGGTACTTTCGCCCAGCTTGTTTCTCGCGAAGGAAACTACGCTATCATCAAATTACCTTCAGGCGAAACTCGCAAAGTCCTCGCCTCGTGCAAAGCTACTATCGGCACCGTTGGTAATAGCGAGCACTCTCTCGAACGCTCAGGTAAAGCCGGTCGTTCACGTTGGCTTGGCCGCCGTCCCCGCAACCGCGGTGTAGTAATGAACCCTGTCGATCACCCCATGGGTGGTGGTGAAGGCCGTGCTTCAGGTGGTCATCCTCGTTCACGTAAGGGTCTTTACAGCAAGGGTCTCAAGACTCGTGCGCCCAAGAAGCAGTCGAGCAAGTATATCATCGAGAGAAGAAAAAAGAAGTAATCTGAAATAGCAAGCAATTATGAGCCGTTCATTGAAAAAAGGTCCCTTCATCAGCGTTAAGCTCGAAAAGAAAGTGGCCGCTATGGCAGCATCAGGCAAAAGCAATGTCATCAAGACTTGGAGCCGTGCTTCCATGATCGCACCCGAATTCGTAGGCATGACCTTCGCTGTGCACAACGGTAACAAATTCATCCCTGTTTATGTGACTGAAAACATGGTAGGTCATAAACTTGGCGAATTCGCTCCCACCCGCACATTCCGTGGCCACGCCGGCAACAAGAAAAAATAAGGGTCCGATAAATTTTACAAATCGAATTTAAAAGACGACCATATACAATGGGCAAAAGAAAAAAATTATCAGCAAACCAGCGCAAAGAGGAAAACAAGAGCATAGCTTTTGCTAAGCTCATCAATGTTCCTACCTCACCTCGCAAGATGCGCTTGGTTGCCGACATGGTTCGCGGTATCGAAGTAAACCGCGCACTCGGCATCCTCAAATTCTCAAATAAGGAAGCTGCTGCACGTCTCGAGAAACTCGTGCGTTCTGCAGTTGCCAACTGGGAAGAAAAGAACGAGCGTAAGGCCGAAGACGGCGAGCTCTACATCAGCACCATTTTTGTCAACCCCGCTCCTATGCTCAAACGCCTCCGCACTGCACCCCAGGGCCGTGGCTACCGCATCCGCAAGCGCTCAAATCACGTTACAGTGATCGTTGACACTATCGATAACAAAAAAAATACCGAGGCATAAGAAATGGGACAGAAAGTTAATCCTATAAGCAATCGCCTGGGCGTAATCCGCGGCTGGGACTCAAACTGGTCAGAGAAAGGTAAATACCCCGACAACATCCTCGAAGACTACAAACTCCGCGAATACCTCAACGTGCGCCTGGCTAAATGCAGCGTCTCGCGTATCGTTATCGAGCGTACGCTCAAGCTTATCACTATCACAGTTTGCACTTCTCGTCCCGGCCTTATCATCGGTAAGGGCGGTCAGGAAGTTGAGAAACTCAAAGAGGAACTCAAGAAAATCACCGACAAGGACGTACAGATCAACATCTATGAAGTAAAACGTCCTGAACTCGACGCAGAAATCGTAGCTTCTACCATCGCACGTCAGATTGAAGGCAAAGTTGCTTATCGTCGTGCAGTAAAGATGGCTGTAGCTTCTACAATGCGTGCAGGTGCTGAAGGCGTTAAGATTCAGGTTTCAGGCCGTCTCAACGGTGCTGAAATGGCACGTTCGGAAATGTTTAAAGAAGGTCGTACACCTCTTCACACACTCCGTGCCGATATCGACTACGCTCTCGTTGAAGCACACACCAAAGTAGGTGTAGTAGGCGTTAAGGTATGGATCTGCCGTGGCGAAGTATACGGCAAACGTGACCTCGCACCTTCATTCACCAATACTCAGAAAGAAGGCCGCGGCAACGCAGGTAAAGGAAGAGAGCGCCGCAACGGTTTCCGCTCTTCTAAAAACAACCGTTAAACTCTGAAAGCACTAGACAATGTTACAGCCTAAGAAAACTAAATTCCGCCGCGCCCAGAAAGGCCGCATGAAAGGCATTGCGCAGCGTGGCAATCAGCTCGCTTTCGGCTCATTCGGTATCAAGACTCTCGAGTCAAAATGGATCACCGGCCGTCAGATCGAAGCTGCCCGTATCGCCGTGACACGTTACATGCAGCGTCAGGGTCAGATTTGGATTCGCATCTTCCCCGACAAACCTATCACCAAGAAGCCTGCCGAAGTCCGCATGGGTAAAGGTAAAGGTTCTCCCGAAGGTTTCGTTGCTCCTGTTACACCCGGCCGCATCATCATCGAAGTAGAAGGCGTTAGCTACGACATCGCTAAGGAAGCACTCCGCCTTGCAGCTCAGAAGCTTCCCGTGGTGACCAAATTCGTCGTACGTCGCGATTATGATCCCTCTCAAAACGTGTAATAAGCTATGAAGAAAGAAGAAATCCGCGAAATGTCAACCGCTGACCTTTGCGAACGTCTCCAGCAGCTCGAAAAAGAGTATGTACAGACAATCGCTAACCATGCAGTGACACCTCTGGACAATACAGCAAAGATCACCGCCGACCGCCGCACAATTGCCCGTGTTAAAACAGAGCTCCGTCAGCGCGAACTCAATAACAAATAAGCAACGCCACAATGGAATTAAAACGTAACCTGCGCAAAGAACGCATCGGCGTGGTCTCCAGCAACAAAGGCGACAAGACTATCACAGTCACCATTAAATGGAAGGAAAAACACCCCATCTATGGTAAGTTCGTCAACAAGACCAAAAAATACCACGCTCACGACGAGAAAAACGAATGCTCTGTAGGCGATACCGTTCGTCTCATGGAGACTCGTCCTCTCAGCAAGACCAAACGCTGGAGATTAGTAGAAATCATTGAAAAAGTTAAGTAAAAATGATACAGACTGAATCACGTCTTACCGTGGCCGACAATAGCGGCGCAAAGGAAGTTCTGTGCATCCACGTCCTTGGCGGAACCGGCCGTCGCTACGCATCAGTAGGCGACATCATCGTGGTTACCGTTAAAAACGCGCTCCCCGGCGCAGACGTCAAGAAAGGCACCGTATCCCGTGCTATGGTCGTACGTACTAAGAAAGAAGTACGTCGTCCCGACGGTTCTTACATCCGCTTCGACGACAACGCTTGCGTTCTCCTTAAGAACGACGGCGAAATGCGTGGAACTCGTATCTTCGGTCCCGTAGCTCGCGAACTTCGTGCTAAAAACATGAAAATTGTTTCGCTCGCACCCGAGGTACTCTAAACAATAACAATAAAGAACCGATATGAGCAAGATACAAATCAAGAAAGGCGACACCGTCTGCGTCCTTGCTGGCGAAGACAAAGGCAAGACCGGTCGAGTGCTCGCCGTGCTCCGCGACAAGAACCGCGCCATCGTAGAAGGCGTAAACGTTGTCACCAAAGCTACAAAGCCCTCGGCTCAATATCCCCAGGGTGGCTTGGTAAAGAAAGAAGCACCTATCCACATCTCAAACATCAACCTGGTCGATCCCAAGACCGGCAAGCCCACCCGCATCGCAATCAAGCGTGTTGACGGCAAAGCTGTTCGAATCTCTAAAAAATCCAATCAGGAAATTAAATAATGAGCACTACACTGCAAAAAGACTACAAGGAGCGCATTGTTCCGGCTCTCGTGCGTGAGTTCAACTACTCTACCGTAATGCAGGTGCCCGCCCTCGAAAAGATCGTAATCAACCAGGGTATCGGCGCAGCTACTCAGGATAAGAAACTCATCGAGACCGCAATCAACGAGCTCACCGCCATCACAGGCCAGAAAGCTGTAGCTACGCTCTCGAAGAAGGACATCTCCAACTTCAAGCTCCGTAAGAAAATGCCCGTTGGCGTTCGCGTGACACTTCGTCGCGACAAAATGTACGAATTCCTCGAACGTCTTATCCGCGTCGCTCTTCCCCGTATCCGCGACTTCAAGGGTATCGAAGGCAAGCTCGACGGACGTGGCAACTACACTCTCGGCATTACCGAGCAGATCATCTTCCCCGAAATCAACATCGACAACATCAACAAGCTCATGGGTATGAATATCACTTTCGTTACCTCTGCAGCTACCGATGAAGAAGGTTACGCTCTGCTCAAACACTTCGGCCTCCCCTTCAAAAACGCTAAAAAATAAATTCTCCGTATGGCTAAAGAATCAATGAAAGCCCGCGAGGTAAAGCGCGCACGCCTGGTGGAAAAATACGCCAAGCGCCGCGCTGAGCTCAAGAAGATCGTTAACGCTGGTATCAGCGACGACGAAGCTGCACGTGCTGCCGCATATGAAGCTGCTCAAGAGCTCCAGACCCTCCCCAAGAACTCGTCATACATCCGTCTCCACAACCGTTGCTCAATCACCGGTCGTCCTAAAGGATTTATGCGTCAGTTCGGTATCTCGCGCATCCAGTTCCGCGAAATGGCCTCTGCAGGCCTTATCCCCGGAGTTAAAAAGGCAAGCTGGTAATCACTCTCCCCGGCTTGCCCATTTCCGGGCGAGCGGTGAGCGCTTCAATCCGCCTGTGGCCGATATTAAGCGTCACCGTTAACTGAGAGTATTAAATATTGTTGGGCAATTCTGCCCAATCAATTTAAACATCATAACAAATGACTGATCCCATAGCAGATTATCTCACAAGATTGAGGAACGCGATCAAAGCAAACCACCGCGTGGTTGAAGTTCCCGCCTCAAACTTGAAGAAAGAGATCACCAAGATTCTTTTCGAACAGGGCTATATTCTTAACTACAAGTTTATAGACGGCGAAAACAACGCACAGGGCGCAATCAAGATCGCCCTCAAGTATGACCCGGCTGACCGTGTCAATGCAATCAAAGGCCTCAAGCGCGTATCGCGTCCCGGTCTCCGCCAGTACACTGGATACAAAGACATGCCCCGTGTCCTCAATGGCCTCGGCATCGCAATCCTCTCCACATCACAAGGCGTCATGACAAATAAGAAAGCTGCCGAGCTCAAAATCGGTGGTGAAGTTCTTTGCTACATTTATTAATCAACCTTCAAAAATCTCAGATTATGTCTAGAATTGGTAAAGCTCCTATAGCAATCCCCGCAGGCGTTACCGTGTCGGTTGATGAAAAGAACAACATCGTGACCGTCAAAGGTAAATACGGCGAACTCAAACAGCAGGTTCATCCTGACCTTACAGTAACCGTAGAAGACAATTTCGTGCACATCACCCGTCCTAGCGACGAACGCGAGCACCGTGCACAGCATGGTCTCTTCCGCGCGCTTATCCACAACATGGTTGAAGGTGTGCACCAGCGCTACCGTAAAGAAATGGAGTTGGTCGGTGTAGGTTATCGTGCCGCCGCTACCGGTCAGGTACTCGAGCTTTCACTCGGCTACTCTCACGCTATATATCTCAAGCTTCCTGCAGAAATCGCAGTAGAAGCTAAGTCGGAGCGTAACAAAAACCCGCTCATTATCCTCGAAAGCCAGGACAAACAGCTCCTCGGCCAGGTATGTGCTAAAATTCGCTCCTTCCGCAAGCCCGAACCTTACAAGGGTAAAGGTATTAAGTTCGTCGGCGAAATCATCCGCCGCAAGTCCGGCAAGAAGGCCGGTGCCAAATAATCATTAAGCACACAGTCATGATTTCAAAGATAGAAAGACGTAACAAAATCAAGACTCGCATCCGTGGCAAAATCAGCGGTACCGCCGAACGTCCCCGTATGACAGTCTTCCGCAGCAACAAGCAAATCTACGTACAGCTCATCGACGACCAGGCTGGCCGCACACTCTGCGCTAGCTCATCAAAAGGCATCGAACAGAAAGCTACCAAGTGCGAAATTGCTGCCCTCGTAGGCGCAGCTATCGCTGCTAAAGCCCTCGAAGCAGGTATCACCGAAGTGGTATTCGACCGTAACGGTTACCTCTTCCACGGCCGTGTTAAATCTCTTGCTGATGCTGCCCGCAGCGCCGGCCTCAAATTCTGATAAAAACTATGGCTAAAAGAAATAACAGAGTAAAATCAACCGGCGATCTCGATCTCAAGGATCGTTTGGTAGCCATCAACCGAGTTACCAAAGTAACTAAGGGTGGTCGTACTTTCACTTTTGCTGCCATTGTCGTTGTCGGTAACGAAGACGGCATCGTAGGCTGGGGCCTTGGCAAAGCAAACGAAGTTCAGGCCGCTATCGCTAAAGGCGTAGAAGCTGCTAAAAAGAACCTTATCCGCGTACCCGTTCACAAAGGTACAATTCCTCACGAGCAGGTAGCTAAATTCGGTGGCTCACGCATTATCCTCAAGCCCGCAAGCCACGGTACCGGTGTTAAGGCCGGTGGTGCTATGCGTGCTGTGCTCGAAAGCGTTGGTATTACCGACGTGTTGGCTAAGTCGAAAGGTTCTTCGAACCCCCACAACCTTGTTAAAGCTACAATTGCCGCTCTCGACGAAATGCGTTCACCCGCAATCGTTGCTCAGAACCGTGGCATCTCTGTAGAAAAAGTGTTCAAAGGCTAACGTTAAAACCAACACTCACAATGGCACAGATTAAAATCACTCAGATAAAGAGCCGCATCAATTGCCCCGCGGTGCAGAAACGCACCCTCGATGCCCTCGGCCTCAAAAAAATGTATCACAGCGTGGTTAAAGAAAACACCCCCGATGTGATGGGTATGGTTAACAAAGTTCGTCACCTCGTAGAAGTGACCAACGCTTAAAAACTAAAACGAAATGAACTTAAGCAATCTCAAACCCGCTACCGGCTCTGTAAAGCAAAGCACTCGTATTGGTCGTGGTCCCGGCTCTGGTAAGGGCGGAACATCTACTCGCGGTCACAAAGGTGCAAAGTCTCGCTCAGGTTACAGCCGTAAGATCGGTTTCGAAGGTGGTCAGATGCCCCTTCAGCGCCGTCTCCCCAAATTCGGCTTTAAGAATATCAACCGTGTAGAATATAAAGCAATCAACCTTGACCTCATCGCTACTCTCGCAGAAGCACGTTCGCTCCAGAAAGTAGGTCTTGAAGAACTCCGTGAAGCAGGTTACCTCCGTCGCGGTCAGCTCGCTAAGGTTCTTGCTAACGGTGCTGTTAAAACAGCTCTCACTGTTGAAGCCAACGCGTTCTCTGCAGCAGCAAAAGCAGCTATTGAAGCTGCCGGCGGTACTGCGCAAACAGTGTAATTATGAGATTTATAGAAACCCTCAAAAATATCTGGACAATCCAGGAGCTCCGCCAGCGACTCCTCATAACAATCCTTTTGGTATTCATTTACCGTGTGGGTTGTTATGTGGTGCTCCCCGGCATTTCTCCCTCTGACATCGACGCTCTTGCTAACTTTACAAACAAGAGCGGTTTGATGCAGCTTCTGGATATGTTCTCCGGAGGTGCCTTCTCACAGGCTTCGATCTTCGCGCTGGGTATCATGCCGTATATTACAGCATCGATTGTAATCCAGCTTTGCGGTATGATCCTGCCCTCCTTCCAGAAGATGCAGCGCGAAGGCGAAAGCGGTCGTCAGAAACTTAATCAGTACACCCGCTATCTCACCGTGTTGATCCTTTTCCTTCAGGCTCCCGCTTACCTTATCAATCTCCAAGTACAGGTAAACGGTGCCGCTAACGGAAGCACTCTCCAACTCGGTTTCTGGACCTTAGCTTACCTCACAGTAATCCTCGCCGCAGGTTCAATGTTTATCATGTGGCTCGGCGAACGTATTACTGACCGTGGTATTGGCAACGGTATCTCGTTCATCATCTTGGTAGGTATTATTGCACGCCTCCCGGGAGCCCTCTACTATGAATTCGTAAGCCGTCTCCCCGGAGCTACCGGTAGCCAAGGCGGTCTTGTCATGTTCATCGTAGAAGTAGTCCTTCTCTTCGCCGTTACAGTTGGCGCTATCCTCCTTGTACAAGGTACTCGCAAGGTGCCTGTACAGTACGCAAAGCGTATTGTAGGTAATCGTCAGTATGGTGGTGCTCGCCAATACATTCCTTTGAAAGTGAATGCTGCTGGTGTAATGCCCATCATCTTCGCGCAAGCAATCATGTTTATCCCCATGACACTTGCAGGATTTAACGGTGGCGAAAGCGGCTTCGTTCAGGCCTTCACAGACATCAATAGCTTCTGGTATAACGCAATCTTCTTTATCCTCATCGTAGCGTTCACATACTTTTATACCGCTATCACAGTGCGTCCCACTCAGATGGCAGAGGATATGAAACGTAACAACGGATTTATTCCCGGTGTAAAACCCGGCAAGAAGACTGCTGAATATCTCGACGCTATCATGTCGCGCATCACACTCCCCGGTTCAATCTTCCTTGGTATCGTTGCCATCTTGCCTGCATTTGCTCGCTTCTTCGGCATCAGCCAGAACTTCGCACAATTCTTTGGTGGTACATCGTTGCTCATCATGGTAGGTGTAGTTCTTGATACCCTCCAGCAGATCGAATCGCATCTTATGATGCATCACTATGACGGTCTTATGAAAGAAGGCAAAATTAAAGGTCGTACAACCGGCCAAGCCTACTAATTAACGGTCCGCAAATCATTATTCGACTATCTTAAATGATTTATCTTAAGACACCGGAAGAAATCGAAATAATGCGTTCAGCCGCAACGCTTGTGTCACAGACACTTGCCGAGGTTGGTCGCTGGATCGAACCCGGCGTAACTACACGCAAGCTTGACACCATTGCCCGGGAGTTTATCCTGGACAATGGAGGCAAGCCCGCCTGTCTCGGTTACGAAGGCTTCCCCGGTACGCTTTGCATCGAAGTTAACGAGACCGTTGTACACGGCTTCCCCTCAGACCGAATCCTTCTCGATGGCGATATTGTCGGCATTGATACAGTAGTAGAGAAAGATGGATTTATGGGCGATAGCTGCTATACTTTTGCAGTAGGCACAATCAGCCCTGAGAAGAAAGCGCTATGTCGCACAACACGTGATTCTCTCTATGTCGGTATTGAGGCAGCTAAGTACGGAGCCCGTATCGGTGATATCTCGAATGCTATTCAGACATATTGCGAACGACGCAATTATTCAATGGTACGCGAGATGTGCGGACACGGCATCGGACGTTCAATGCATGAGTCACCCGAAGTGCCTAACTATGGACGACGCGGTATAGGTCCCCGCTTGCAGAATGGTATGTGTATCTGCATCGAACCTATGGTTAATATGGGCAGCCGCAATATCGTCATTGAAAGCGACGGCTGGCAGTGTCGCACCCGCGACCGCAAGCCCTCAGCGCACTACGAACACACATTGGCCATCATCGACGGCCGTACAGAAGTACTCACAACCTTCGACTATATTCACGAAGCAATAACAGATAAATTTATTTAACCAACCTTATATGGCAAAACAATCAGCAATCGAACAGGACGGGACCATCGTCGAGGCGCTGTCGAACGCAATGTTCCGCGTCGAGCTCGAAAATGGGCACGAAATTACGGCACACATTTCCGGCAAAATGAGAATGCACTATATAAAGATTCTCCCCGGTGATAAAGTGCGCGTAGAAATGTCGCCCTACGACCTATCCAAAGGACGTATTGCTTTCCGCTATAAATAATCGATAAACTAAAAGATATGAAAGTAAGAGCTTCCGTCAAAAAACGCACTCCCGACAGCAAGATCGTCCGCCGCAAAGGACGTCTCTACGTCATCAACAAAAAGAACCCCAAGTACAAACAACGTCAAGGATAATTTATAATTATGGCAGTACGTATAGTGGGAGTTGACCTCCCCCAGAATAAAAGAGGTGAAATCGCCTTGACATACATCTTCGGCATCGGCCGGAGCGCCGCCAAATCGATCCTCAACAAAGCAGGTATCGATGTAAACATCAAAGTAAAAGATTGGACCGACGATCAGGCTGCTAAAGTCCGTGAAGTAATCGGTTCAGATTACAAGGTAGAGGGCGACCTCCGCAGCGAAATCCAGCTCAATATCAAACGCCTTATGGACATCGGTTGCTACCGTGGCGTTCGTCACCGTAACGGTCTTCCCGTTCGTGGCCAGAGCACTAAAAACAACGCACGTACCCGTAAGGGCCGCAAGAAAACCGTTGCAAACAAGAAGAAAGCTACTAAATAATAAATCAACATGGCAAAGAAAACAGTCGCAGCTAAGAAGAGAAACGTCAAAGTTGGCGCAGAAGGTCAGCTTCACGTTCATTCGTCTTTCAACAACATCATCGTTTGCCTTGCCAATAGCGAAGGTCAGGTCATCAGCTGGTCATCAGCCGGCAAGATGGGCTTCCGTGGCTCCAAGAAAAACACACCCTATGCAGCCCAGATGGCAGCGCAGGACTGTGCTAAGGTAGCATACGACCTCGGTCTCCGTAAAGTGAAGGCATATCTCAAAGGTCCGGGCAACGGCCGTGAATCAGCAGTGCGTACCATCGATGGCGCAGGCATCAAAGTAGTCGAAATTATCGACGTTACTCCGCTGCCCCACAATGGCTGCCGTCCTCCCAAACGCAGAAGAGTATAAAATCAGTAGCGAAGGTGGCAGCTCACCAAAACTGATGAGCCAAAGCCTTCAACTCTGCTTTCCCTTTTAGTTCTTAAAAAACAAAACACTAACACTCGTGAGGCCCTGCTGTCAGACAAGCCAGTGTTTAAGGCAGGCAAGTAAAGAAGTCTGAGCATCCGCATTTCGTCGGCGAATAGATCATATTTCAATCACCTCTCTATGGTCGCGGCTGCGCCTCAGTAATGCTCTCCGACTCCCTCAAGAACGTCTCACGATAAACTGATTTTAATACAATGGCAAGATATACAGGTCCAAAGACCAAAATAGCCCGCAAATTCGGCGAACCCATTTTCGGCGAAGACAAGGTTCTCGCTCGTCGTAACTTCCCCCCGGGTCAGCACGGTGCAAACAAGCGTCGTAAAACATCAGAATACGGTGTACAGCTCCGCGAAAAGCAGAAAGCAAAATACACTTATGGTGTTCTCGAACGTCAGTTCCGTAACCTCTTCGAAAAAGCATCACGTCTCAAAGGTATTACCGGTGAGATTCTTCTTCAGCTCCTCGAAGGCCGTCTCGACAACGTAGTTTATCGTCTCGGTATCGCACCTACACGTGCAGCAGCTCGTCAGCTCGTTCTCCACAAGCACATCACAGTAAACGGAGTCGTAGTAAATATTGCATCTTACGCAGTTAAGCCCGGCGACGTTATCGGAGTACGTGAACGTAGCAAATCACTCGAAGTAATCGCTGACGCACTTGCAGGTTTCAACCACA
>CAZYYV010000036.1:15401-24131 GCA_964651295.1 uncultured Bacteroides sp. | reverse complement strand
GCGCTTTTTACGCCGGTTTTCGACGATTTCTGTGCTTTTTGAGGGATTTTACCAAACAACGAACATCGACAATACCTTTTTAGTTACTTTTACATTTAAAAATCGGTGGAAGCTTAATGAAAAAAGCCGGAACCAAGAGGCCACACTCTACAAAGAACAATAACAGCATACGTATAGGCGCACGCGTATGCGCGCGCGTTAAATTTTGAAAATATGGAGATAGTTATTATCTTTGCACCACGATAAGGCAAAGCGCCAACATCGATTCACCACCATTTTAAAAGAAATGAACTATAGTTTATTAGATTTCTTGGGCCTTCTCGGTGCTGTGGGTTTATTCCTCTATGGCATGAAAGTGATGAGCGAAGGACTCCAAAAGGCCGCAGGCGATAGGCTGCGCAACATTCTTTCAGCAATGACTCGCAATAGATTTGCGGGTTTGTTAACCGGCTGTATCATCACGGCACTAATCCAAAGTTCGTCGGCCTCGACGGTAATGGTAGTAAGCTTTGTCAACGCAGGCTTAATGTCGCTTGGACAATCGATGGCGGTAATCATGGGCGCAAACGTGGGTACTACTTTCACGGCCTGGATTATCGCTCTTTTTGGCTTTAAGGTCAATATATCCACAATAGTATTACCTCTAATCGGTTTGGCGGTAGTTCTATTATTAATGAGTAAGAGCAAGACTAAGAGTATCGGCGAATTCTTAATTGGCTTCGCATTCCTCTTTATGGGTCTTGATATGATTAGCGCTTATGTACCGGACTTGCAGAACAATCCTGATATGTTTGCCGTACTTAAGGACTATGCATCACTCGGTTTCCGTTCAGTATTAATTTTTGCCTTTGTCGGCCTTGCCGTGACAATGGTGATTCAATCGTCAGCTGCAACTTTTGCTATTACATTAATTATGTGCAGCAAGGGCTGGATTACATTCGACTTGGCTTGCGCGCTTGTACTCGGTAGTAACATCGGTACGACCATCACACCGATCTTAGCATCGATGAGTGGTAATGTGGCAGCGAAACGAGCTTCGATGGGACACTTGCTTTTCAATGTACTCGGCTCTATTTGGTGCTTATTTATCTTTATTCCCTTTACCGAGTTGGCCGCGTGGATTACAGAGGCAATTGGCCAAGGCGACCCCAATGCGCTATACAAGTATGTAACCAACCTCGAAGCGACAAATCCCGAAATCTATAATCATCTTTTCGACAATTCACTTCCAGCGAGTCATGAAGCCATCAAGAGCATCGCTATGATGCAAATGAGCGTATCGTTCGGTCTATCGATTTTCCATACCATATTTAATATAGTGAACGTTACGGTGATGATTTGGCTTACCAACGTCTATGTTAAGATGGTAGAGTGGCTTGTGCCATCGAAGAATCGCGACGACGAAGATTTCACACTCAAATTCATCTCCGGCGGTCTTATGAGCGCATCAGAGTTGAACCTCGCCCAAGCTGAAAAAGAGATTTCGGTATATGCAGAACGCGTAGGCCGAATGATAAACATGGCTCAAACACTTATCCATACAAAGGAAAAGAGTGAAGAATATAACGCCCTCCTCTCTCGCGTAGAGAAATACGAAGATATTTCCGACCGCATGGAGCTTGAGATTGCGCATTACCTCAACCGCTGCGCAGAAGGTCGCCTATCGAACGAAGGCAAACTCCGAATCGCAGCAATGCTCAACATCATCAGTGAAATCGAAAGTATTGCCGATAGCTGTCTAGGCATTGGCAAGATCCTTAATCGCAAGATTGAAAGCGGTGCCGAATTCAACGAAGAAATCTACAAGAACATCGACACAATGTACGCTTACATTAAGGAAGCGATGGATATGATGATTGCGTTGCTCCACGACATAGAAAATGTAAGCGGCAAAACCCTTATCGACTGCTACAACAAGGAGCGCGAAATCAATAATTTCCGCAACTCGCTCCGCAGCGGCAACGTTGAAAACATCAACGAAAAGCACTACGAATATCAGGCAGGTATCTACTATATGGACATTATCAGCGACCTCGAAAAGACCGGAGACTACATTATCAATGTGGTTGACACCCTCCGCGATAAGTTCCGTAAGCGTGTAGACTAACCCTGAGCATCTAGAGGCTCAGAGGAGCCTCAGCCGAAAAATGGCTTTGGATGTCCGAGTCGGGCATTTCGAGCCATTTTTCAGCATAGATATTAAAATATTGCGACAGACTTGATACAAAATGGTTACGGAGCAAAACTTTCTCAGGAATTTTTTGTTAATTTGCGATACACTAACCATTTGTCAATGCTATACACCCCAAGCCTCGGGCACATATTAATAGTTGACAACGATGTAAATATCGCAGAATTACTCCGGATAAACCTGAAAAGCGAAGGATATTGCGTCGAAGTGGTTGATAGTGCCTCGACAGTAGAGGCAACACGCCTTGACGAAGTGTCATTGATAATCGTTGATGCAATGGACCAACCATACAACGGCATCCGATTGATATCAGCAATCAAGGCAAACCCACAAATCGAGAATATCGGCATAATACTCTGTACTACATTTAGGAGCGAACGAGTGATAGTAGAATCGCTGGACGCCGGCGCAGACGACGTAGTCATTAAGCCGTTTTCACTACGCGAGATGGTGGCGCGCATCAAAGCAATACTCCGCCGGCGCAATAGAGTTTCGCACAACAGCAATATTCTTCGATTTGACACACTCACAGTCGACCTTATCACGACTGATGTCAAAATAGAAGATCGCCCGGTGTCTTTGACCAAGACAGAGTACGCAATCTTGACCTTGCTGCTTAAGAACATCGATAATTATGTGTCACGCGCAGAAATTCATCGTACCATCTGGGACAATGATAACGCCGGGACCAATGAGCGAATAGTCGATACCAATATTTCGCGTCTCCGTAAAAAGCTCGGAGATATCGGCAATCGCATTGTCAATCGGTCGGGGCACGGCTATATGATAAGCTAAAATCGGGAGGTATCAAGCACGTCATTCACTTTGCAAATTCACGGCATCCACTCTCCATACGAGCGGTGATGCTTATTTATTAACTTAAAAACTATAGCTTTGGATATCGATCCATTACCGGCGACTACGCCACAGACACATCTCTTCAACCAACTGCTAATGATAGCAGGTATTGTCGACCTTCCGACATTCGGCACCGCGCAAATTTTTGCACTTGTCGTAGCATTGTTTTGCCTTATGATCTCAGGATTTGTAAGTGGCAGTGAGATGGCATTTTTCTCGCTCATACCGGCACAATGCGAAGAACTCGACCAAACGCCCAAGGGGGAACGAATCCGTCATCTACTCGACAATACGCAGCGACTACTCGCGACTATCCTTATCGCCAATAATTTGGTAAACGTCACTATCGTCGTGCTTTGTAACTTTGCCTTGGGACCAATCTTCGAAGGGATGAGCGCAGTTCTGAGCTTTGTACTTCAGACAGTATTGCTTACCTTCTTGATTCTTCTATTCGGAGAAATCATCCCCAAGCTCTACTCGAGCCACAACAATATGGGATGGGCAAAGGCAGCTGTAGGGCCACTTACATTTACATACAACATACTAGGCCCGGTGGCGAAAGTGCTGATGATATCCGGAACAGTAGTGAAACGAGTGGTGTCGAAAGAAACTCATGAAATAACGACCGACGAACTATCACGCGCACTCGAACTTACTGAAGACTCCATCGGAGATGACAAAGAGATGCTTGAAGGTATCCTCAAATTTGGCGATACATCAGCCTCAGAAATCATGACTCCTCGTATCGAACTCACCGACCTTGACGTAACGCTGAATTTCGACGAGGTGATGAAAGTGGTACTCGAAAGCGGCTATTCTCGTATGCCGGTCTACGAAGATAATGAGGATAATATTAAGGGAATACTCTACGCTCGCGACCTTTTGCCTTATATCGGCAAGACTACAAATGCCAATTTTGCATGGCAACGTCTCCTTCGCCCGGCCTATTTCGTACCCGAATCACGACAAATCGACGATTTGCTTGAGGATTTCCGCAAACTTAAAATACACATGGCTATCGTTGTGGATGAGTTTGGCGGAACCCAAGGCGTGGTAACACTCGAGGACGTCCTCGAAGAAATTGTAGGCGATATCAATGATGAGTACGATGAGCCGGATACAACATTCAAACGTCTTCGTGACGACACTTACGTATTTGAAGGTCGTACACCCCTCACCGACTTTTTCCGCATAACCGACCTCAATGCAGAGGACTACAAAGAAGTAACCGAGGAGGTCGAAACGCTTGCCGGTATGCTTTTAGCCATCAAGGGCGACTTCCCGAAAGACAAAGAGCCGCTCGTCTACGGCCGTTGCCGCTTCCTTGTACTCGAAATCATAGATCACCGCATCACCGAAGTCCGCGTGAAAGTGATGCCGGATGTACAAGACGAATGAAACTACATATCCTCGCCATACTACTAGTGAGCATCTTTGCCTGCTGTACAAACAAGCACAGCCGAGAGGATGCAGTGCCACGACGCTACGCGTATCCACGCGTGGCAACGCTTGGTGCAGACTATACTCGATACTCGGTGGGGAATATTACTACAATCATTAATAGTGAAGCCATAGTGAGCCGTCCCGAAGAGGAATGGCTAGATGTGGCATATCCCAAGCAGAAAGCGACGCTTCACCTTACTGCAAATATCGCGAAATCGGATGCAGAACTTGCCGATGCCATAAGCAATCGCCACGAACGCATCAGTCTCAATCTCGGCAACGCACGTGCAACTATTAGTGAATTTACGAATGATAACGATTTTGCATGCGAAATTATCTCTTATATAGAATCGAATACCACTCCGGTGCAGATTCTTGCTATCGGGCCGAAACGAGAAGTTGTAAGCGGTGCGTTTGTGATGCGTGAATCAACAACTTCAGTTGACTCGATTCGTCCCGTGATAGCAGAACTTGAAAAAGAAGCATTCTCGATTCTTAATAGCCTAAGTGAACGATGAAACTCCTCGACGAAAGTCTACCTATTCCTATATATATACGCGAAATCGGTGAAGGATGTGAACGACGCCGAGAACGCGAGGATGACGCAGTGTCTCAATTGGTTGCTGAGGCATTTGGAGAAAAAGCAGAACGCCGGCATGATGCAGTCGGAGCACCTATTATATATAGCGCAGGAGAGATATTAGATGTAAAGGTATCGATAAGTCATAGTCAAAAAATAGCAGCACTAGCCATTGCACCATCTGATATGCTCGTGGGTATTGACATAGAAAGCGACCGCGCCCAACTTGCCCGCGTGGCACCCCGAGTGCTATCAGAACCTGAAGTTGAGTATTACAGAACTATTCCGCAAGGATTTTTGAAGGCTTGGACGCTAAAAGAAGCGCTATATAAAGCCGTACGAGGTATCGCCGGTGAAGAAATAGACTTTGCAAAGCAACTTATACTACCATTATCGAATGAGTGTCATGCCGCATTTGCCAATAAGGAAGGTAAGATAGTTCGAACTCTTAAAATAAAGAGCCTTACCCTACCCCACCACAACGATACGATGCTCAGCATCGTCTATGCCTCGATTTAGAATTTACGGAATGACAGGATTGAGCCGTCGTAGCGCAATTGCATCACTAATTTACTGCTCGACATTTGCTTGATATCAAACACTACTTCACAAGGAGCATCGGGCAAACCATATATTGCCATCGAATATGCGCGAGGGAATTCAATATATAGCACTTCATTATTCTTATCGTACTGAATATTCCCCGTTGCTGTAGGCGCACTTTGACTTCGAAGATTGATAGTGTGCATAGCGATTGCATAAAAAGATGCCGTTGGGCGAACCACCGAGCCATCTGCTTTCTCAATGGAAATCAGTTTCCAGTTGCCGTCGAGGTCGCCATTGATGCTTCTATAGTGGCATGCCGAGAGGCAAAGAGAGAGAGCCGTTACGATAATCAGAGCTATATTTTTAGTAAATCGTATCATAGAATACCCGTTTTTTTGATAGAAAGCATCAGACCTTTGCTCTCACCAATGATGCCGCCACGGTCGTAACCGACACTAAATGTTGCGCTCCATCCGTTGAGTTGGTGCGGAATATAGGTGATTTCACCAAGGAGGTTCAGACTTCGTTTCACATCGACATAAGGCGAGCCGTATGTACCCCAACCACGTGAATAGGATGCTAATACGCGCCACTGTAGCCATGAGATGGGAGAACCGGCTGCTCCTATATGATGCGCAACTATACGATTACACGCAAATCGCAAACCGTGATCAACATTCCAAATAGGCGATGCAACAAGCGGATTGCCGATACCTTGTCCCCAGTGAAACCAACCGCCGTAAAGTGAATGATTGTAGTAATTATCGCAACCGCTAACCTGCTCGGGAATGTCGGGAGTATGATCCCAATATACGGGACCCGACTGGTCTTTTGTTGAGAGGTACTCGTAGACAATCTTTGAAATGAAGGGATTTTTAGGCAGTTTTAGCTCCAAACCATATAGCCCATCTCGCCAAACATAGTCGAAAAACATCATTGAGTGGTCTTCGAAATAGTGTAGATAGTAAGCAGATAGGGTAATATCGGGATTTTTATGGCAATACGATAGCCGAGCACTCCACTGACCTACATGATTGCCAAGAACATTAGATTGTTCTCCCGGGAAATCGGCTCCACCTCCGCCTGTAGGGATAAAGATGTGCTTGAAAAAATCGCCAAAAGAAGACGGCATTTTCTTATACACCTCGCCACCAAGCATTATTGTTCCGCCAAACTGTGATGCCATGTCGAAATGCCCTTCTAAAATGAGAGGAAAGCGATCAAGACGACCGACTTTTACATGCAATCCTTTTGTATGGTAGAGTACGTCTTTATATGAACGAGCACTCGGACGCACAAAGTCGGCCTGCCAATCAGCATCGGTAAACATACCTACAGAAGTATAAGCTTTAAAAGCGAACCAATCATTCAAAAATGGGACAGAAAGATACTCGGGAATAGAAACTTTTACTTGTGGGATTGGTAAAGAGTTGCCTGAAAATAGGAAATCTCCCGATGATAGATTTGTATCCACCAAACTGCCGTCGTCGATTTTGCTACCCAACAACAATTCAAAAGGTCGATATTTGATAGCACCATATAATTCACGAATCATAAACGGAGCTTCGGCACGCCATGCCCCTACTAGATCGACACCACCTCGCCAAGACCAATATTTGTTGATGTCGTCTTTCACGTGGGCGGCAGCACGAACATAGCCGGTATTCGGTTTTGTAGAGCCGAGTCCGGCTCGATTTGATATAAACCAAAATGGAGTATGACCGGACGGAGATGATACCGACCCCATCGCTTCGACCTCATACACTCCTACAGAATCAGATGGTATGATAGCTTTCGCCGAAAGGGCTGATAATGCACACATCACAGCCACTAAAACTATATTTTTACGAATAAAAAACACCTTAGGAATCCTCTGTAATAAAGTGCAAAGTTACATATTTTGCACTAATTACCTTTTATCACAAAAGGATATATATTGGACAAAAGTTCTAGTGTGTCATTTTTGACACACTGGCATTGGTGTATTTACTCCTGACGACGGATGGCTTTTGTGGCAAGATAGCGGTGGCCGATGCGACAGAAGAGGCATTTGCGCGGCTCGCAGTAGTTTCGCCGCAGTTGGATGAGAGCTTGCGAAGTGAAAGCGTCGTTGCAAGGGATTCCAGCAGCAGTATAGAGTCGGATTATTGCGTTGTTCTCAGCCGGAAGTTCTTGTAAGATATCGGATGCGATTTCACACATTTCGAAATGCCCGGTGGCGTTTCCGTAGGCATGGAGGATAGGAGCAACAACGTTGATTACCAATATATCGATTGAAGATTTGCTTAGAGCAAGCGGAGTCCCGGTCGACTCAGGCCCGAAGTTATAACGATGGCTCCAAAAACCGGTGAGTTGGATGTTGAATAGAGCACGAGCTTGCTCGAGCGAAGATACGTTTAGCAGGTCGTAGCCGATGGCAAATCCTCGCGAAATCATTTGAGCTAACATGGCAAGACGGCGATGCGGGAAATTTTGTGGACGCATACGCCCCATGCGCCAGCCGAGATATTGAGGGCGGTCGAGCCCGTATTTATGGGCAATAAATACGTATTCAGCCTTTAGGCGACGAATGTATTCGGGGTCTGTAGCATCATCGGGTATAGCATCGAGAAATCCGGCTTGACCGAACAGAGCTCCTTCTATTGTAACGAGAGAGTCGCTATGGCGCATCAGTTTACGCAAAGGCGTGAGGAGTGCAAGTCGCTCGAAGGGTTCGCTATTAGTGCTAAAGCCCAATGCACGAGCAAGAACTACATATATCACTTGTCCCCAATCGCCTCCCAAACGTTGAGCGAGAGCAGATGCACGGTCGGCTTTCTCGTAAAGGCGCTCAAAAGCGAGAGAGGTAAGCCAATCAGTGAGGTATATTGGTGGCATTTTGGCAATATGCTCAGCACAAGGCACTTGATCGGCAGGACGGTCGACCATTTCGTGATAAGCAACGCTAAAGTTTGCAGCACAAGGCATTACGACCTGTGGAATGGGTTCACCGTTGGAGCGCGTGATAGTAGTATCGCTCTTCTCAACCACATGAAGGACAACAGAGTCGTATGCCGGGAGGTATATTGGTGGCATTTTGGCAATATGCTCAGCACAAGGCACTTGATCGGCA
>CAZYYV010000036.1:0-15301 GCA_964651295.1 uncultured Bacteroides sp. | reverse complement strand
GAGGTATATTGGTGGCATTTTGGCAATATGCTCAGCACAAGGCACTTGATCGGCAGGACGGTCGACCATTTCGTGATAAGCAACGCTAAAGTTTGCAGCACAAGGCATTACGACCTGTGGAATGGGTTCACCGTTGGAGCGCGTGATAGTAGTATCGCTCTTCTCAACCACATGAAGGACAACAGAGTCGTATGCCGGGTCGTCATCGTGCCCGTGACGATGCCAATCTGAAGCACGGACGTGTATTTCGACATTACCGACCCAAGTGCGGTCGCCAATACGAATTTTAGCGTTGAAAAAGTCGGGGCCGGCGTTTGTATTAAGCAAACCGGGGTCGAGCACATCGATATGCAACCCGTCGACAGTTGTCATGTCGGAGGGCAACCATAGGCGGTGCTGCCACACATATTGCATCAATCTCTCCACCGCGACGGAGCTAATGGTGTACTACATATTTCGGAGTTCGACCATTCGAGCAAGATATTTACCAACGATATCGAACTCAAGGTTTACCTTTGTTCCGACTTTAATTTGGCAGAAGTTTGTGTGCTCGAAGGTGTAGGGGATGATGGCAACACGGAAGGTATCGGGCTCGCTATCGCAAACGGTAAGGCTAACACCATTGACTGTTACCGAACCTTTTTCGACTGTCATATATCCTTTTGCGACCATTTCCGGCGTAGCCGAATACTTAAAAGTGAAGTATCGACTACCGTCGGCTTCTTCGATTGCAGTGCAGATAGCGGTGGTATCGACATGCCCCTGAACGATATGGCCATCGAGACGACCGTTCATCATCATCGAGCGTTCGAGGTTAACGAGGTCGCCCGGACGAAGGTCGCCAATATTTGAACGTTCGAGTGTCTCACGAATAGCGGTAACGGTATATGTTTTGTCGGGACGGAGGTCAACAACGGTAAGGCAAACGCCATTGTGAGCCACCGATTGGTCGATATGCAGCTCATCGGCAAACGAGCAGCTAACGGTGAGGTCAACGTTTGATTCTTTGCGTTCAACAGCCACTACCTTAGCAGCCTCTTCTACGATTCCGGAAAACATTATATTTTGAATATTAATTTGATACAATTTTACTATTAGCTAAATCAAGGGTCAACCCAGTAGGTATACGGGAGCCATGTAATTGTGGCATCGCCATCGTTGACATACAAAGGAGCGTGCTTGCCAGTGCGAGGGTCGCGCTTAGTTGATGAGCCTTTTGCGGCACGAACGACAGCGGCAAAGTTTTTTGATGCGCTGAGCGAAGTACCCCACTTATTGATGATTGAATTAAAGTCGTAAGAGTTCATAGCATCGTACAACCCTCTTAGAGCGAGATTCTGCTCCATTTCATCGCGACGCCATACTTTATTCGCATCCAAATATTTGCAAGCTGCAGTAATATCGGCTGCAGAAGGTTCGACTTCGGCATTTACAGTCGGCTCTGCTTTAACTTCTTGTTTGACTTCCGGTTGAGCAACAGGCACTTCTTCGATAATCGCTGGATTTGCGTCTGCAACAACTTCTTCGGGTTCAACGACTGGGGCTAGTTGTTTATCGTCACTGCTACTAAAGATAGGCCAAGCGAGCAAAAAGCCTAGCAAGAAACCAACGAGAGCAGCTCCGGCAAGCCATAATTTCGATTTTAGCGAATTACCACCGACAAACATCAGGTTGTTACCCACACCGACACCTTCGACGATTTCACCGCCAACAACGGCATAACCATCGACCGGGCTTTCAGTAAGCGGGTCCTTTGTTTTTAGATATATACGAATCGCTTCGACAGGCTCCGGGGTGTGAAGTGGCAAATCAAAGCGATAGGTTCGATGCGTGGCTTTAAGCTGAACACATGCACGCGCCGAAGAAGCCAAATCGAGATTCCCATTAAAAGTAGAATAGCCCGACAGTGCGATAACAACGTTTGCGTCAAGTAGTTCGGCGTAAGTAAATTCGCGACCGTCATCGATAGTTTCCCCATTTACTTTAAGGACAAAATTCGACAATTGACGTCGAGAGCCTTGCTCAGTAACATAGAACGAGGCGGCCGTAACTTCTTTTTTTGCAAGCGAAGTGTCGGGAGCTTTTATAGTATTTGCCCAACCGGCACCGGGCACCACAGTTTGCTCTATGGGAGTAAATCCTGGTCGTTGCCAAGAAATTGTAAGTTCTTTTCCGGCAGATACTGCCGTTGTGCGGTTGAGATGATACCCAAACAAGTACGGTGCAAAACCTTCTCGGCTATTCTTCGGAGCTAAAAGGACTGTAGAGAAAGGCAATGGCGACTGAGTGATGTCGTATATTTTGTCGACAATAGTTACCTCTGCATCCTTCTCGACAAGAAGTACACCTATGTACGTAGAAAATTCGGGGTCGTAATATCGAGCTTCGATATATTCACGCAACGAAGGGGCATCCGCACCAAAATACGCACATTTGTAAGTGCCGTTTGAGGTAGATGGCAAACGATATGGGACATCGGCATCGACAGCGTAATCCTTAGAGAAAAGTTCACGAAGACTTGTCACTGCAGCATTTGACAAGTCCTCACCTTCACGGTCAAGGGTATCGACCAAACGGTCGGCAATATTGCTTATCTCATCATCCGTAACGCGGATACCTAATGGAAAAAATACAGACGCCCCAATATATGATCCTTTTTGGTGGTTTGGCAAGGTGCGTATCACCGTAATTAGAGCACCATTTGGATGATATTGGAGAAGGTAAAATATATGAGCACAGCTATTATCATAGTTAACAACATCAAGGGCCGAACCGAAGTCATAAATATGGGAATTAACCTCACCGTCAGGGTTGATGTTAACCAAACTTTTATAGCCGTGCAACGATTGAGTGATGTAAAGCTGCAGTTTTTCCATCGTTGCCACTTATTTTATCGCAAATTTAAGAAAAATAAGTAACCCACAAAAATATATTTCAAATTTCGTGTGTGAATATGGTGATAAATAATCGCTAGTTGTAGCGTCTCCGACACTCTAATGAGGCAAAATTGTGTTTAAAGATGTGTATATATAATCCGTCAAGGAAATACGGTTAGGAAGGATGTAGTTAAATAGGAATGATAAGCGAGGCGAATCAAAATTAAGATTCGCCTCGCTCATTTATTCTCTATAAGTATTTATTCTTCGTCTTTTTCGAGATCGATGAAAGCACGCCATATGGAGCCAAGCATCATTTTGATGCAGTTTTCGACGATGTAGTCTTTCGAGACTTCTTCATCGAGAACAAAAGAGTACTCCATTCGGATTGCGTTGTCGCGGACAACTGCCGTAGGGAATGTGCGACGGCAGTTATGACGATTGGCAAGCTGATAAAGGTCGCCGAAAGGAGTGTATCCGGTAGCACCAGCCATATAGCTAAGGCGGTTGTTGCTAACCATAACGAAGATAACGACGTCGTGAGGGAAATCTTCGTCGGCAGGCTGCACGATAACCATGTCGCCATCGTCGTCGAGGCGAGTAGGAATCTGCAATTCGTCGAGATAGGATCGAATAAGGTTTTTGTCGATATTCATATCATCTATAATTTAGATAGACCATTCAACACCGTCTTTAGTGTCTTTGACGGTAAAACCGATAGCAGCCATACGGTCGCGGATAAGGTCGGAAGTCGCCCAATCTTTACGGCTCTTAGCATCGGCACGAAGTTCGAGCAAGAGGTCGACAGCATCGTGGTATGGTTTGAGAGCGTCGGCGGTATCACCGCTAATGCCGTCGGGACGTATTCCGAGGATTTCGACCAAGAATGTGTCCATAAATTTGCGAAGGGTGTCGATATCGTCCTGTGTAGCAGTAGCAATATGGTCTTTTACCTGGTTGATGATACGCACCGCATCGAAAAGGACGCTGATGAGAATTGGTGTGTTTAGGTCGTCGTCGAGAGCCTCGTAAGCGCGGCGTTCGAGATCGGAAACATCGACAGTTGAAATTTCGGATGCTTTGATTTCGCCAAGTCGGCGGTATCCGTCGAGCATACGTCCGAGGGCAGTTTCAGCCGAACGTAGAGCATCGTTTGAGAAATCGACAGTTCCACGGTAGTGAGCCTGAAGGATGAAGAAGCGAATTGTCATCGGCGAATAAGCCTGCTCGAGCAACTGATGTGAGCCTGTAAAGAATTCGTCGAGAGTGATGAAGTTGCCCAATGATTTGCCCATCTTCTGACCGTTGATGGTAATCATGTTGTTGTGCATCCAGTAGCGCACGGAAGGCTGATGGTTGTGAGCGACCGACTGAGCGATTTCGCACTCGTGGTGAGGGAATTTGAGGTCCATACCACCACCGTGTATATCGAACTGAGTACCGAGATACTTCTCGCTCATCGTAGAGCACTCAAGGTGCCAACCGGGGAAGCCTTCGCTCCACGGCGATGGCCAGTGCATGATGTGTTCGGGGGCGGCTTTCTTCCAGAGAGCAAAGTCGGCAGGATTTCGTTTTTCCGACTGTCCGTCGAGCTCGCGAGTAGTGGCGAGCAGTTCATCGATATTACGACCAGAAAGTTTGCCGTATCCGTAGTCTTTATTGAATTTTGGCACGTCGAAATATACCGAACCTTCGCTTTCGTAGGCATAACCGCTTTCGAGGATGGTCTTAATATATTCGATCTGCTCAATGATGTGTCCCGAAGCGTGTGGCTCGATAGAAGGAGGCAAAACGTTGAGAGCTTCCATTGCGTGATGGTAGCGATTTAGGTAGTACTGCACTACTTCCATAGGCTCGAGCTGCTCGAGTCGCGCTTTCTTAGCGATTTTGTCTTCACCTTCGTCGGCATCGTGTTCGAGGTGTCCAACATCGGTGATATTACGCACATATCGCACCTTGTAGCCCAGATGCGTAAGGTAGCGGTAAACGATGTCGAAAGTTATGGCAGGTCGAGCGTGCCCCAAGTGTCCGTCTCCATAGACCGTAGGGCCGCATACATACATGCCAACCATCGGAGCGTGTAGAGGCTCAAATGGCTCCTTACGGCGGGTGAGCGAATTATAGATGGTGAGCGAATGTGCTTTCATATCTGATTGAAAATTGAGAAAAAGGATAGTAGGGAGGCTTAATAGCCGTCCCTACTATAAGAAATTATTTACGCTTCGAAAGGGTTGGGTATACCGCCGTTTCCGTTTTTGGGAGCGTTAGCGGGTACCTTGCGAGTGATTTCGCCGAATGTCTGTTCGTATTTGTTGAGGTTGTCGCGAAGAGCAAAGAGGAGGTTCTTAGCGTTTTCGGGAGTCATGATGATACGGCTCTGAACCTTAGCCTGGGGCATGTTGGGAGCAACAGAGATGAAATCGAGGAAGAATTCGTTGCCAGAGTGAGAGATAACAGCGAGGTTAGAGTAGTGGCCAGCAGCTACTTCGGGAGTGAGCTCTATTTTGAGTTCTTGTTGTTTGTTGTTGTTGTTTTCCATTTTTGTTTTAGTTTTTAGTCTTTATAGGATGCGTCAGCCTAGCCAACGCAAAGGTGAATCAATTAAGAGGCAGAGAAGGAGAGAGGTTAATTTTGTCGATAGTTACCGACTTTTGGCTATAGTCTTCTTGGTAGAATACTTTCACGCCTTTGCAAGCTTTGTTGCTCCAAGTTTCATCGAGAGAGTACGACATATAGATAATGTAGTCGGAAGTCGACGAAGATACATTCGGCTCGAAAATGAGGTGTACTTCGGGATAAGTGCTACCGAGAGTCTCTCTATCGGCAAGAAGGATGCACTTTGTTGGGTTCGAACCGGTATTTGCCATGAACGCGATGTTGAGATACTTACCGGTTTGCCATATAGAGCCCATCTGAACGGGTTTTGACTTCCAGTTACCTGCTTGCGAAGCGATAGTGTCGGGAATTTCTTCACCCAAACCGAATGCTTCAGCCATGCCAATAATGGTGATGTTGTCGGTTTTATATTGAGCCCCCTGCGATGGAGCGTAGCTAATAACGACACGGTTGCCAGATTTTAGGTTACCGGGATTGAAAGTCTGCGTGCTTGTGAGAGTCACCAAAGGCGAAGTATTGCTCTGTTGGAGAGTGAATACCGCACGGTTGGTAGAGATATCCGAAACAGTAACGATGTCGGTGTAAATAGAATCACCGGTAGGCTCAGAATTGCTATCCAAACAAGAAGATAGGCTTAGAGCAGAAACAGTAGTGATGGCTGCGATTGCAATTTTTTTGAAGTTCATACAATTATCGTCTTTCTATTGTTTTAATTACTCCGTCAGCCATGCGGATGATGATGTCGGAGTCTGCTGCGAGAGATTCGTCGTGAGTAACGATGACGAAAGTAGCGTTCATCGTGTCGCGAAGGTGGAAGAAAAGTCGATGTAGCTCGGCACGATTGTGCGAATCGAGACTACCCGAAGGTTCGTCGGCAAAAATGACCGCCGGTTTGTTGATTAACGCACGCGCTACAGCCGCTCTCTGACATTCACCACCCGAAAGTTCGGAGGGGCGATGACTATCGCGCCCTTTGAGCCCAAGTTGACTCAGAAGAGCAGAGGCGTCAGCAAAAGCTTCGGCACGGTCTCGACCAGCGATTAATGCCGGCATAGCTACATTTTCGAGCAAAGAGAACTCAGGAAGGAGCTGATGGAACTGGAAAACGAAGCCGATATTTGCATTTCGAAATTTCGATAAACGATTATCCGATAAAGCAGTTAAATCGGTGCCATCATACTCTAACGAGCCACCTTTATCGGGAGCTAAAAGTGTGCCTAAGATTTGCAGCAAGGTTGTCTTACCCGCGCCACTCGGCCCGACAATAGTGGTTACTTTTCCCGCCTCGATAGTAATGTCGATGCCTTTAAGCACCTGAAGCGAGCCAAAGGTCTTTGATATGTTGCGTGCTGTAAGCAATGCGTAATTATGAATTAATTACATCCGCCGCAACCGCATCCGCCGTCGCCACAAGCACCGTCGCCACAGTTGCCACCACAGCCACAACCGCATGAGTGAGCTTCGGGCTGTAGTTCTTCAGCAGTAGCATCTCGAACGGTAAGCACTTCGCCAATATAGTGAACGCTATCTTTAGCCAATGGGTGGTTGAGGTCGAGCACAACAGCTTCGGGGGTGAGACGTACAACTGTGCCATCGATACGATAGCCGTCAGGTGTCAACAAGGGAATAAGAGCACCTGGGGTAAACATCTCTTCGTCGAACTTGCCGTCAACGGTCATACGTTCGCGAGGGATGGTGTATATTTCTTCTTCGGTGTATGGGCCGAAAGCCTTTTCGGGTTCTGCCACGAAGTCGAATGTATCACCAGCGTTCTTGCCAAGGAGCTGCTCGTCGAGAGCCTCAACAAAGCCGAGAGTAAGGCCGCAAACGGCACGATCGGGGTCGTCGGGAGTTACTTCGTGCACCAAAGTTTCGGTACCGTCTTCGTTGACACGGAAGAGCTTATATGCTATTTCAAAATATTTACCGGGTTTGATTTCCATATTGTGTTTTAGTTTTTATCACAAGTTGATACAAATAGTGTGCCAAAAAACCGGCGAATTATTCGCTGATTTTGAGACGTTCGCCGGCATCCTTAACAATTGAGCGGAAATAGCGTTCGTTATATCCACCAAATTCAGGCTGTTCGGGCATACCGTCGGGGGTGCGAGCAAAGCGACCTCCATTTTCTTTCTTAATGTTACCGTCGAGATACTTAACTAATAGGTAGTCGCCTAGAGCCTTGTATTCGATAGTTGCTTTTGCAGCCCAATAGTCTGATAGATGCTTTAGTTCTTTTGCGACTTCACGGCTGGGTTTGTCGGCTGCATTTGCAGTCATTTCCACTACAGCCTTTTCCATGGCGTTTTCGAGTTCGCCTTGTACGCGTCGGATGTCGGGAATCATCTGCGAATAGCGGTTATACGCTTGGTTTGCGACATAGTTGTTTACCCAGAACATAGCATCCCAAGAAAGGGTATAAAGGTCGCCATTTGCCTCAGAGAACTGGTATGGGACAGTTTTAGCGCTGTTGAAAATAGGCACATAGACGCAAGTATTAGCATCGTCTGCACCAAACCAGAGTATACCTTTCATAGCCTCGTTTCGGTCCTTATTCATATCGGCAACGAAAGAGAAGCCGGTCTGCTGAGTGGCGATAGCGCGTTCGTGAGTATATTCTTCACCGTCAACCTTATATGTCATAGGACGCCAACGATAGGGGCAATCAAATGGGCCAGCGCCTATATCTTGAGTCATATCGAGGACAGTACCTTCGAAGTGGTCTCGCATCATCCATTTGAGGTCGTTAGCAGTGAGTTTCTTTGAGGGTTTGAACCAAAGAGGCATGGGATCGCCTTTTGCTTCGAGAATCCAAGGGATGTAGAGGTCGAGCTCTTTTTCGCCTACAAAACGACGGAAGTAGCTGTAGACACGAGCATCACACCCACGCACGGCGCCTATATCGGTGATTGCATAAGCTCGCGAGAAGTCGAAGTCCTTATCTTTACCTTTGAAGTAACCTTGCTCACGAGCGAATGAGATAACGTCGGGAGAGTAAATTGTTTCGGCATCGTTGAGGGGGAATTTATGGATACGGGCGTGGTTGGCATGTCCACAAATATAACCATCGGGAACTCGACGAGCTACCCAAACGGCACCTTTATCTGTTTTACCTTTGCCGATAAGTTCCATAATCCATACTTCATTGGGGTCTGCGATAGAGAACGACTCACCACTCGAAGCATAACCGTAGTCGTTGACAAGCCCAATCATTACATCGAGTGCTTCACGCGCAGTTTTTGCACGCTGGAGAGTGATATAAATCAACGAACCGTAGTCGATAAGGCCAGACCCTTCCAACTCAGGACGTCCGCCCCAAGTACTTTCGGCGATAGTCAAACCGTGCTCATTCATATTGCCAATAGTGGCGTATGTGTGAGCTACTTCGGGGATTTCACCAAGGTAACGACCGGTATCCCACTCTACAACTTTACGCATAGCGCCGGGCTGATAGTCGGCTGCTTTTTGCTTGTAAAGAGCGCCATAAAGAGTGTGGCTATCAGCAGCATAAGTAATCATTGAGCTACCATCGACCGTTGCGCCGGGCGAAGCAATCAAACTAGTGCAAGCGTCTGCATCAGCTCCCCAAAAGGCAGCTGCGGCGATTGTGATAATTGAGAGGAATTTACGCATTGTTTCTTATTTCGATATATTAATTGCAAAAGTAAGAATAAAAAACCGAAAAAAGCGCATTTTACCTCTATATTAACCCCTTTTTTGATTTATATAATTAGTCTTACGCCTTCCCGTAGAGGTCGGATACTAGCATTGAGGCGAGAGTTAGACCGAAAATTGCGGTGGCGTGAGCAAAGGTACCGTTAACACCAGCAGGCCCTTCTGCACGATGAGGTAGAGTCTCAGGGCTATATACGCAACGGAATTTTTTCTTTGGAAATACTCCCGAACGACGAAAGCGAGAGCGAAGAGCACGAGCAAGAGGGCAACCATCGACTTTCCAGAATTCGGCAGTAGATATTTTCGAAGGGTCGAGTTTCCTAGCTGCACCCATAGATGCGAAAAAGGCACGCTTGGGGGCCGTTGCCGGGTCGGTACATCGGAGAATCAAATCGGCTTTATCGTTAAGAGAGTCAATTGCATCAATGACGTAGTCGTAGGAATCAATGGCGTAGTCGGATGCATTCTCGGGAGTGTATCTACCACAAATAGGCACGACTTCTGCATCGGGGTTAATGTCGGCGATTCGTTCGGCAACGACATCGACTTTTGGACGTCCGACAGTCGAAACTAAAGCCGGCATCTGACGGTTGATATTCGATACCGCCACACAATCGGAATCGACAATTGTGATATGTCCAAAGCCCGTGCGGGCCAAAGCCTCAACACACCAAGAGCCAACGCCACCAACACCAAATACGAGGACTCGCATTGAGGCTAGATTATTCATCATATCATCGCCGGCAATCATAGCCGTACGTCCAAAAATTTCATTATCGTTATGCATCTCAAAAAATACTACTTTAGCGCAAAATTATCAATAAATATCCGTATATCAAACAGTGAGCGGGAGTAATAATCGAGATGAAATATATTTGGCAGACTTACAAAATCGGCGTAATTCGAATAAATTCAGAAAAAATAAGTACCTTTGCATATCTAAACACTATTATCATGATGAAAAAAATGTTCGCCGGCTTTATGCTGGCATGTGTTGCCCTAACGGCCTCAGCTTTCCGCACTGATACAATTCAGGTACCCACCAAATATCTTGAATCGGCAGAAGATGTAGTAGTAATTACCCCCGATGCAGGTATTAATGGCGAGGCGTGTCCTACTGTATATATTCTCAATGGTTTCAGTGGAAATCATACTAGTTGGCTCGGCACTCAACCACGCCTAGGCGAACTTGCCGATCAGTATGGCATGGTGCTAGTGATGCCCGACGGCCGCGACAGTTGGTATTGGGATTCTCCCATCGACCCCAAGATGCAGATGGAGAGTTTCTTTATCAAAGACCTTGTACCTTATATTGATGAGCACTACCCCACTATCGGCGAAGCATCCCAACGAGCTATCACCGGTCTTAGCATGGGAGGACATGGTTCGCTTTGGCTCGCTACACGCCACCCCGAGGTGTTCGGCTCAATGGGAAGTATGAGCGGTGGTGTTAATATTCTTCCCTTCCCCAAAAGTTGGCGTATGGCCGACCGTCTCGGTGGTTATGCCGACAATAAAGAGGTTTGGGAAAGCCACACAGTAATTTCGCTCGTGCCACAGATGGCAGCCAATGGACAGAATATTATCTTCGACTGCGGTGTAGACGACTTTTTCGCAGAAGTAAATAATGAGCTCCATCAGCGCCTTTTAGAGGCGAAGGTGCGTCACGACTATACTTCACGCCCCGGAGCACACACCCATAAATATTGGGCAAACTCGATCTACTATCATTTGCTTTTCTTCGATCACGAATTCAAGCAGATTAACAAGAATCGCTAATCCGCCGATTTAAGTTTTGATAGTCAAGTCGCTATATTTAAGTAATTTCAAAAATATCGCCGGGGCACAGCTTGATTTTTCAGCAAAAATCAACTGTTTCCTCGGTGATAATGGTATGGGCAAGAGCAATTTGCTCGATGCGCTCTATTACCTAAGTTTTTGTAAGAGTTTTACCGGAGCGAACGATGGGTTGATGGTTCGTCGCGGAGAAGAATTTGCAGCCCTTAAAGGTTTATATTTTCGCCGAGGACTTGATGAAGAGATTACCGCCGGAATTCGCCCCGGCTCACGCAAGATATTCAAGCGCAGCGGCAAAGCCTATCAACGACTAGCCGAGCATATCGGCTCGTTTCCGTTGGTGTTACTTTCGCCAGCCGATATGGATTTGGTAGGAGGCGAGCCATCGGAACGCCGCCGCTTTATCGACCAAATTATTTCGCAAAGTGATGCTCGGTATCTTGATTCACTGATGCGCTATAACTCAGCTCTAGAGCAACGCAATCGTTTATTACGAGACGAGTGTACCGACAACGGACTATTTGAGGCACTAGATCTTCAGTTAGAAATGGCAGGAGAGTATCTGACGATGCGACGAGCGGCTGCCGTAGAACGCTTAACGGAAATCTTCAAGCCGTACTATTCGGCAATCTCAGATAGTGCAGAGGAAGCCACACTTGAGTATAAGCATACAGAGTATCCCGATGGATTGGCGGCACACTTGTCCCAAATGCGTGCTCGCGACTATGCTCTTCATTATACTGCATCAGGGCCGCACCGCGACGACATCGAATTTATGGTAGATGATATGCCCGTACGTCGTACGGCATCACAGGGTCAAACAAAGACATTTACGACAGCACTCCGCTTTGCACAGTATGAGTTGCTACGCGAATCATTGGGAGTTCGGCCACTTCTACTTCTCGATGATATCTTTGATAAACTTGATTCCGGTCGCGTAAGTAGAATAATGGGAATTGTCGGCTCATCAGATACGTTCGGTCAGATATTCATCACCGATACCAACCGCAAACACCTTGACGAAATCGTAGCAGACATACCCGAAGCAGCACAGAACTACCGCTTGTGGCACGTTGAACGAGGAGTATTCACACCTATCAACACCGACAAATGAAACGGACCGAACCCCTCCGCATAGATGAAATCATCCGTCGAATGATCGATGCCACCGGAATGCGCCCCGAATACTCACGACGGTCGGTAGAATCGATGTGGCCCTCGATTGTTGGTCCTTCCATAGCCGGATATACCGGACGTATTTTTGTACAAGGGCGCATATTACACGTCTACATCACGTCGGCAGCCCTTAAAGAAGAACTTGGCTATGCCCGCCAGACTCTTATCGACAAACTCAACGATGCAGTTGGCAGTGAGGTTATCGACCGCATCATATTTCACTGATTTACACAACAATGGAAATACCCGAAGCAAAATTTGAATTTCATCATCGCATCCCAGTCCAGATCCGATTCAATGATATAGACCTTTTTGGGCACCTTAATAATGCCATCTACGTACAATTTTTCGATATGGGGAAATTGGCATACTTTAAGCAATTTATGGGAGGGACATTCGAAAAAGGACCTTCCGTACCCGTTGTTGCAAACCTTAATTGCACATTTTACTCGCCTACCTATATTGACGACCGCATAGAAGTGTTAACCGCCATCGCATCGATTTCCAATACATCATTGATACTTGAGCAACGGATAGTAGGAGGCGACGGCTCGGTAAAATGTACGGCAACAACCGTGATGGTAAACATTGACACGAAGACCGGTATTCCCACTCCGGTAACCGAAGAATGGCGCCAAGCCATTTCAGAATACGAAAAGCGGCCCATATAAGCCAAAAAGACCAACATTTGGGAACTTTCCCCATAAAAACGGCGTAGTTTTTAAGGGATTTTAAGATAGTTTGCACTACTTAATTTCTAAATTTGCAGTGCAAAAATTATCTCCCTTATGATGATAACACAACTTTCGCAAATCGTAGAAGTAGCCCGCCAACGCGGTCGCAAACGTATTGCCGTAGCATACGGCAACGATTCTCACACCCTTCGCGCCGTATACGACGCCTATCTCGAAGGATTGGTCGAACCAACAGTCTTTGGAGTCGAAGCCGATATCCAAAGAATCTGTCAAGAAGAAGGCATTGACTCTTCGGTTTTTACCATCGTCGATGAGAAAAGCGATGTGCGATGCGTCGAACTTGCAGTGTCGCTTGTTGCAACAGGTGGCGCCGACGTACTGATGAAAGGTTTGGTTTCGACAGACAAATATATGCGAGGTATCCTAAATAAGGAAGCCGGACTCTTTCCCCCCAAAGGGACATTGAGTCATGTATCGGTAGTAGAATTGCCCGGACGCGGCAAACTTCTCGCAGTGTCGGACGTTGCAGTCATACCACTTCCCGACTTCAAACAGAAAACCGTACTAATCAAATACCTCGCACAGATAGCCGGATCGCTAGGCATCGAACGCCCCAAAATAGCATGTATCGCACCATCCGAACAGCTATTGCCGTCTGTGCTTTCGTCGACGGAAGCAGCAATTCTCGCCAAGATGGGCGACCGCGGTCAGCTCGGCAAGGTCATTGTTGACGGTCCACTATCGCTCGACGTAGCGCTCTATCCAGAAGTCGCCGCGGAAAAGAAAGTGCAAGGATCTACCGTAGCTGGAGATGCCGATTGTCTCCTCTTCCCCAACATCGAATCGGGCAACGTATTCTTCAAAGCAGCCACACACCTTGGAGGCGCAGAAATTGCAGCCATCGTAGTTGGCACGAAAGTACCATGTGTACTCACATCGCGCGGCGATACCCCTCGCACTAAACTATACTCAATAGCCCTCGCGTGTCTACAATCTAAATAAACATATTATTTATGCCCTACAAAGTATTAGCAATAAACCCCGGGTCTACGTCGACAAAGATTGCGGTCTATACCGACGAAGAGCCAACATTCACACAATCGATACAGCACACGGCTGAAGAAATAGCCCGATTTGGCTCCGTAATCGACCAGTTTGAATGGCGCAAGCAGCTGATTGAAGATGTCTTGAAAGAAAATGGCATCGATATCCGCACACTTTCAGCCATCATCGGTCGCGGTGGTATTATCGGTCCTGTAGAGAGTGGAGTATTCGAAGTTAACGATGCGCTTATCCACGACTTGCGCCACGCCCGTCTCCAGCACGCCTCTAACCTAGGCGGACTTATCGCGCACGATATAGCAGAGGAAATCGGCGTAAAGTCGTATATCGCAGACCCAGTAGTGGTAGATGAAATGATGCCTTACGCGCGTATCAGCGGCGTCCCAGAACTACCACGCGAATCGGTCTTCCACGCATTAAACCAAAAAGCTGTAGCTCGCCTATTTGCAAAAGAGTCGGGGAAACGCTATGAAGACCTAAACTTGGTAGTGTGCCACATGGGAGGTGGTTGTACCGTTAGTGCCCACCGTCGCGGTCGAGTAATCGATACCACAAACGCCCTCGATGGATGCGGCCCAATGTCGCCCGAACGCTCCGGCTCGCTTCCACCCGGCCCGCTGATTCGCCTCTGTTTCTCAGGCAAATACACAGAGAAAGAACTTATCCGTATGGTTCATGGAGCCGGAGGTCTTATGGCACACCTCGGTACAACATCAGTTCCGGAAGTGCTCGACCGCATCATAAATCGCGACCTCCACGCAATGCTCGTTCTTCGCGGCATGTGCTACTCTATTGCCAAAGAAATCGGCGCAATGGCAGTAGCAATGAAAGGTGATGTTGATGCTATCCTCCTAACCGGAGGCATCGCACATAGCAAACGTGTAACCGACTTTATCGCAGACCATGTAAGCTATATCGCACCAATCTACGTATATCCTGGAGAAAACGAACTTCGCGCTCTCGCAGAGAACGCCCTTGCAGTGCTTCGCGGAGAACGTTCGGCACACATCTACGTAAGTGAGGAATACGAAGACCCAGCAAAAGTCAATGATATGACTCGTAAGTCGAAACTCCGTGATTGGCTTCTCGCTCCGAAGAATCAGCAAAAGAAAAAAGAACCCCTCTCTGCTATCCGTCAATACCTCCAAAAGTGGAGTGAGAAGAAGTAGAGTTTATTCGTTGATAGTCAGCAATCTCTCGACCCACTCACGTGGGTATGGTTCATAGATATCATGATATAGCGTGTGGTCTCCGCAAAGGCTTCGACCACACGCTATTTTTGTGCGACCTGCTCGGCGCAGGTGATACAACGATAGGACGTGTCGAACAAGTCTGACGGGTCTGACAGGGGGCGGAGGTGCGCTTTCCCAAATTTTTCCAAAATGTCAATGTACTCTTGCTGCC
>CAZYYV010000035.1:0-24254 GCA_964651295.1 uncultured Bacteroides sp. | reverse complement strand
CCGCCCAAAACGCCGCCTTTATCATCCACACCGACCCCGATACGTGTCTCTACATCCCGCCTGCGTACCGTGTCCCGTATTTCGAGAAAATAAAGCAAGAAGTACTCGAATACATAGACGTCGTCTACTTCGCCCCCGCAGAAGAAGAGGAAGAATCCCCGCCCCCAAATAAACTCCTAAACTCTAAACTTTTAAACGAGTACGGCGAAGCCGTACTCCCCCAAGCGGCAGCTGCCCCCGCGGTTAAAAGCCAAATCGGCAGCAAGAGTACATTGACATTTTGGAAAAATTGGGAACGCGCTACCACTGTCAGACAAGTCCGCCCCGTGTATCACCTGCGTTGAGCAGGTCGTACAAAAATAGCGTGTGGTCGAAGCCTTGGCGGAGACCACACGCTTAATGTTCTGATGATATATTAGACCCACGTGAGTGGGTTGCGAGAAGGTTGACTATCAATAGAATATAAGGCGCTTTTCTTACTCGTTTTTTACTGAGCCACCGGTGTCTTTGCTGATAATCGGATTGTTTATAGAGCATTTAATCGAGCCGCCGGTCGATGCATCGGCTTTTCCGTTATTGACAATTACACCACGTGCATCGATACTACCGGCAGTATTAGCATCGTAGTTGGCGATATCGCTACTACCGCTTTTGATTTTAATCGATGCGGCAGTGTTGCTTTCGATATTGATATAATTAGCAGAGACATTGCCGATGTTTATCGTTGCAGCGGTATTGCATTCTCCTTTAAAGACTCCGGCTTTAAGGGTATCGACTTTCACACTAGCTGCAGTCTCCGATTCGATTTCGATTTTATCCGACGAAACAATCTTGTCTGCAATAAATGTTCCACTGGTTTCGGCTTCAATATCCAAGTAGTCAGCTACCAAAGTACCATTTACTTTTACCTTTGCACCGAGTGATGTCGACACTTTTTTAAGTGTTGGTAAAGTAATTAGAACTTTCGAATTAATGTTGAAACGATTGTCTTTTTTGCCATCAACGGCTTTTTTAGAGAGCGATAATTCTAGTTTCCCTCCATCGATTTCAACTTCAATATACGGCATAATATTGTCGGGTGCTGTGATGGTGAAATCTCCGTTTGCTTCGCCAACGGTTATATCGACGTCTACGAATTCTGTTTCGATTTTGCTAATGTTGTGAGCTGAGTAAGTTTTGGATATTAATTTATCGCTAGGCTTAAGAGCGACTTTAGAACCTGTGTAAGCCGCAATGCAGACTACAGATGCTGAGATGCAAATAGCTAGTGCAACGAGGGGAAGTATGTACTTTTTCATAGACTATAAAATAAAGGGTTTTGCACATTAGACGCGCAAAACCCGAAAAAGTTACACGATAACGTTATTTTTTTATTTTTCGCTGAGCGACTGCATTTCTACAAGTCGGCGATAGTAACCGGATGAATTTGGCGCAAGTAACTCGTCGTGTGTTCCTGCTTCGACGATTCGGCCTTCGTGCATTACGCAGATTAGGTCGGCGCGACGAATCGTTGATAGGCGATGGGCGATGACGAGTGTTGTGCGGTCTGCCATTAGGCGATCGAGTGCCTGCTGTACGAGTGTTTCGCTTTCGCTATCGAGTGCAGAGGTAGCTTCATCGAGAATAAGAATGGATGGATTTTTGAGTACGGCTCGTGCAATCGAGATGCGCTGACGTTGACCGCCTGACAGTCGACATCCGCGGTCGCCGATACAGGTGTCATACCCGGCTTCGGTTGCCATTATAAACTCGTCGGCGTTGGCGATTCGTGCCGCTGCTCGTACTTGTTCGAGTGTTGCTCCTTCTACTCCGAAAGCGATGTTGTTGAAAATTGTATCGTTAAATAGAATTGCTTCTTGATTGACATTACCCATAAGCGAGCGCAACTCATGAACGTTGAGATTGCGGACATCAATCCCTCCGACTTTAATCGAACCGCTGACGGTGTCGTAGAAGCGTGGTATGAGGTCTGCCATTGTTGATTTGCCTGAGCCGGACTGTCCGACGAGGGCAACCGTTGCTCCAGGGGCTATATTTAGCGATACGTTGTGAATCACCTCATTTGTGCCGTCGTAGCTGAACGATACGTTTTCAAATTCAACTCCGACTGTTTTATCGGTCGAGGGTAGATGTTCTGGATTTTTGGGGTCGCTGATAGGGTTAACTGCATTGAGAATTTTATCAACTCGCTCCATCGATGCAAGACCTTTTTGAATCGAGTATGTCGCTTTTGATAAGTCTTTTGCGGGATTGATGATGTTGTAGAAAATCACCATATAGTAGATAAAGTCGGCTGCATTGATATTAGATGCTCCCGAGAGAATTAGTGCGCCGCCAAACCATAGTATGATTGCAATAGCAGTAGTCCCGAGAAATTCGCTCATCGGGTGCGCAAGACTCTGGCGTCGTGCTACTTGATTCGATAGTTTGTAGAATACCTGATTCTCGCGGTGAAAGCGGTCGTTCATCTTCGTTTCGGCGTTGAATGCCTTGATGATACGGAGCCCGCCAAGAGTCTCTTCGATAGTCGACATAAGCACACCCCACTGAGTTTGACCCTCAAACGATGTGCGTTTGAGTCGTTTCCCAACACGTCCCATCACAATACCGGCAATAGGCAAAAGGATAAAAACAAAAACGGTCAATTGCCACGATATGGCTATCATCATTGCTAAGCAGACGATAATCATCACCGGATTTTTGAACATCATATCTAGCGATGCCATAATCGAATTTTCGATTTCTGCCACGTCGCCACTCATGCGAGCCATAACGTCCCCTTTTCGTTCTACGGTAAAGAATCCGATTGGCAAGGCAGTGATTTTGTCGTAAACATAGTTACGTATATCGCGCACGATACCCGAGCGCATCGGTACGATAAAGAACGAACTCAGATATGTTGCTCCGGTCTTCATACCGGTAAGCACCACCAATGCTGCTGCGAGGATTGCAAGCGTGCTGATTGCTCCAAAGTTGACTATCAACTCTTGGGTATAATAATAGAAGTTGTTGAATGCCACTTCTTTGAGCGACCCATCCCCAATATGCATCAATGTGTAGTGCGCATTGTTGATTTGGAATAGCATCTCCAAGATGGGGATGATAAGTGCAAAGGAGAAGAGAGTCAGAAAGGCCGCAAGAATGTTGAAGAGGATATTTAGTGCTAGGTACTTCTTGTATGGCGGCACGAAGCGGCGCAAGATAACGAAAAATTCTTTCATTTGAGACTTATGATTGGTGTTGGTGCTTCTGAGGGGAGTTTGCGGGGGTCGAGGCGCAACCGGAGCGCATCGGGATATAAGTTATTGGCTCGTTTGCCGATATTTTTGGCAAAACCGAGCGGACGGCCATTGTAGCAGACTAATACGATGCCTTTGGGTAAGCCTTCTGGAAGGTCTGTGAGGCTTTCTCCGCGGAGATATGCCATCGCGGTTGCGTAATCAAGCTCAAACCGTGCGTAGCTATCGTCGCGTACTACCGTGCTGATTGCTAATTCGTGATTGGGAATCATATCACGACCTTTCACTGTTGCCAAGGGTAGGCCTCCACGAAGCAGCTCGGCTTTCTTTGAGATTTCATCGATAATCGTGCTGTGGATAGCCGGGCGTAGTTCGAGCCCGGTTTTAGTCGCTACTTCGATATACTTATCTGAGTCAATGATATGGGCTGCAAACCTAGGAGCTACTTTACTCTTTGCTGGGCGCAATTCGCAATTGCCGGCTTCTTCTCCCGGTTTACGTAGGGCGCCAACGAAAAGCCCTTCGCCGCGAATGTGCCCGGGGGCAAAACGATAGCAATGCAAGGCAGTATCGATACCTCGGAAAACCCCGTCGAATGTTTCAAGTCCGAGGTCTAGGCTCTCACCTCCAAGATTTTCTGCGATGAATGAAATATTTTCCTCGTTTTCGCTGCGGTTGAAGGTGCATGTACTGTAAATGAGAACTCCTCCGGGTCGAAGTGCTGCCCATAGTGCCGACAAAATTTCACGCTGAAGCGATGCGCAATCATCAATAAGTCCTTGCGACCATTGACGAATAGCTTCGGGCTCTTTGCGCATCATTCCTTCTCCGGAGCATGGTGCATCAACTGCGATAATATCAAACGTTTCTTTGAGTTTTCCCAGTCGAGCGGCATCGCCACGGCAAACGGCAACGTTTGCCGAACCTTCTTTGGCTATATTTTCAAGCAGAATATTGGCGCGATGACGGTCTAGTTCGTTGGCAACGACAAGTGAGCCGGCTGGAAGTGCTTCTAAAGCTGCAATTGTCTTGCCTCCGGGAGCTGCGCAAGCATCGAGGTACCGCAGTGTGTCTGCTGTTTTAAAATACTTATCAACAAGCGCTCCTACGATATGACCATATACCATCGATGAAGCGTCTTGCACATAGTAAAGACCTTGATGCCATGCCGGATCTGCAACGAAAAGAGGTCGTTCGGCAAGATAAAAGCCTCCTCGGCTCCATGGAACAATGTCAGCATCAGGTAGTACATTAGCTCCTTTGAGCGCATTTGCGCGCACACTTACCGACGGCGCCGTGTCAAGCGCCGCCAACAGAGGTTCGGCATAAACAGCGCCAAAACTCCGTAGCATTTCAACAAAGCCCGTAGGCAATTCGGTTGTCATGCTACAAAATTACTATATAAAATTGAATTCGGCAACGTCAGCGTTTAAAGTTTAGCAGATACGCATTTATGAGAATCTAAATGTTTAATAAAATAGACTTTTAGATTTGGAAGTATCAAAACTATATTTTTAGACGACAAAATGAAACAATCCTATCGACGAATCGTCGATAATCATGTCTGCCGCTTCGTTCACCAGTCGTATTAATCCTTATAAATCAGTGCGGTGGCTTGGGCGGCAATGCCTTCGCCTCGGCCGGTAAATCCGAGTTTTTCGGTCGTGGTCGCTTTTACGCTCACGCAGTCGATGTCGATACCAAGGTCCGCTGCTATGTTGGCTCGCATTTGTGGAATATGAGGCAGCATTTTGGGTGCTTGAGCCATAATGGTAACGTCGACGTTGCCGATGGCAAAACCATTCTCTGCTAAGAGACCAACGATTGCTCGAAGTAGCATGCGCGAGTCTGCTCCTTTCCACTGAGGATCGGTATCTGGAAAGTGCTTCCCGATATCGCCTAGTGCTGCTGCGCCGAGGAGTGCGTCCGATAGAGCGTGGAGAGCTACGTCGGCATCGCTATGACCGAGAAGCCCTACGTGGTGGGGTATATCAACTCCGCAAATGATGCAACGCCGTCCTTCGACTAGACGGTGTACATCAAATCCATTACCTATACGAAAATTCGGTTTCATTGCGCGCTCTGTTTTATCGACGACCTCCAAAGATATCGCGGAGTCCGTCCATGTCAAATGTTAGTGAGAATCGGAGGGTTTGGTCGAGTGGTGAGGTTTGTGCTGTTGCGAGCATATATGATGCATCGAGTTTTACCACGTTGAGCGAGAATCCGGCTCCGAGTCCGAAGTATTGGCGATTTCCTTTGTATTCGTTTTCGTAGTAGTAACCTGCGCGGAGGAAGAACTGTTGATTGTACGAGTACTCAGCGCCAAACGACATTGTTACTTCGCGAAGCTCTTCTTTGAATCCGCCGGGGGCGTCGGTAAACGATTTGAATATACCGGAAATCGACGACATGCTGCGCCAATCTTCTAGTTCGGTGAGATATTCTTCTTCTCCTTCGATTCCGTCGGCGTAGTCAAGACGGCGAGGCTTGGTGGGTACGAGGAGTTTATTAAGGTCGACACTCAACGCGAGGGTGTGGTAGTCGGCGAGGGGGAACATAAACATTGTTCCAAGACGCAAGTTCGTTGGCAAGAAGGCGGGATTTTCGCCGCCGTCATACGATACTTTCGAACCGATATTGTTGATATTCCAACCCCACGACCATTGACATTCATTTCTGCCCACGATTGGGTAGGTGGTATAGTAGCCCGAGATATCGGCTGCAAAGGCTGAGGCGCCGGTACTTTGGTCGCCTGCATACGACTCCGAGAATCCGAGTGCGGAGTAGATGTAGCGGAAGGCTACGCCCATCGAGAATTTTTCCGAGAGTTTGCGCGAGTAACCGATGTCGAACGACATTTCGTAGGGGTTGAGTGTTTGGCCTACAAAACCGCCTTCTTCGCTTGTTGTAACCTCTCCGAGTGAGAAGTAGCGCAGCGACGCACTGATTGCTTGATTGTCGTCCCGTCCGATTTTATAGTAGCCCGAGAGGTCGGCTAAGAAGATGTCGTTGACGAGTTTGCGAAGCCATGGGGTGTAGTTGAGCGACACGGAGGCTTGGCTATAAGCAAATGCGTATTTCGACGGATTCCAGAATTGTGAGTTGGCGTCAGGTTCGGTCGCCGCGCCGAGGTCGCCCATCGATGCACCACGAGCGTCGGGCGCAATGCTTAGCGATGTTACGCCGGTTTCTACGGGGTTAAATTCGTTTTTGCCATCTCCGGCTGCGAATGTTGATACGCTGACTCCTGCGAGAAGCATGAAAGCTGATATGCGGTTGGTTATCTTCATATTCATTCTTATCGTTTGGCTGATATAATGCCTAACTTAATAACTTAGTCGAGTGCCGTTTATTGTGTGGCGCCGCTTTTTTCTTGGCTTTTGTTCCACGAATCCTTGAGGATTATTAGCTCGACTCGATTCGATTTGCCGTAGTTTTGGCTATTTTCGAATAGTACCGAAGCGTGGTATAACCCGTCGGCGGCGATTGTACCGGCATCGGTCGTCAAGTCCCATTCATAAGGGAAGCTGACGTTACTACGGCTGACAACTGTATTGCCGGCATGGTCGATAACGAAAAGTTGTGCCGAGTCGATGTCGTGGCTCTGCGAATCGAATTCGAAGGTAACCGTCGAACGGATTGGGTTAGATTTGTCGACCGATAATGTCCCGGTTATCACATCGCTAACAATGAAATTGAGCGTTACTTCACTACTTTTACCGGCATTGTTAAGTATCTTGAGCCTGAGGCTGTGCTTACCCTCGGCAATTGAGGCAACGTTGTAGTCAAATCGTAATTTGCCCTTACCATCGGGACGCAAGCCTGTGAGTGCATACGAGTAGTTGTCTCTATCATCAAGAATAAGCCTTGATTTTGAGTGTATATTCAGGTTGTTGGTGCAGATTCCTGATATGCCTGGATCGACTATAGCGGTGATTGTGAATTTCGGACCAATAATGTCGCCTTGCTCAAAGTCTGGCGAATTGATGTAGAACGATTCGATGATGGGCGCCGATGTGTCAATATCGTCCGGTAAGCCCGATTCGTCATCTGTGATATCAACGTCAGCGACAATGCCGGCTGCTTGCTCGTGGCTTACGCTATCTGCCGCAGCGACTACGATGCGATGCTTTCCACTGCCCGTCGATGGGCTGGGAATGACTATTTTTGTTGCAAATTTGCCATCTATGACTTCGGAGGTGTACGTGCCGATGATATTTTCGTCGATGCTGACAGTTAGTTTGGAATTTTTGAGATTGGTCCGTTTCGAAGCCTTGTCGTAGACGTCAATGGTAACATACCCGTTGAAGTTGCTTACTTCTGAACCATCTGTGCCGATGATGCTGCCGCTTATAGTAGTGGCGGAGTTACTTCTGACTGCGGTGGGCATATCTACATTAATGCCGTACTTTGGAGCACCGAGTGGAATAGCCGGGTCCCCGCAAAGGTTGTAGCAGAGGGTATTGTAGCCAAGTCCGCCTGTCATACTTCCAAGTCCACTGATGAGCGACTTACGTGCAAGGCGGAGGATATCACCTGTACATGTTTTAGCATCTGCTGTTGCATATATCTTTGCGACTGCATTGTTTAATAGACGGTTATAGTCGAGATATACCGAGCGGCACGCTGCTATTACGCCAATCATACCACCTTGTGGCGTATAAAGCATATCTTCTGCGAGAGAGAAACTATGTCGGTCGAATGGAAATACATCGCAAGTCGAGAGCATGGCTAATGGCAACGTGTTGTAGCTCAGGTTCTTGACAAATGCACGGCTGTAGAACGAAATTCCTGTGATATCATCAGCGTTACCGTGTCCGCAATAGCTAAAAAAGCCGGTGCCGGCTTGTAGTTGATTACGAACGATTACTTCGCTTTCCGATTCTCGCCCCTGTTTTTCATAGGTTGGGTATAGTTCGAGATCGGCTCGAGTAGTAGTCATTTCACGACGGTAAGTAAGAAGTGTGTCAGTTGTTTCGTTCGAATGTATAAAGTGTGAGTTGCTATCTCCGCGGTCGCTGAGCATGATTGCATGGAGGTAGTCGCGAGCCGTGGTTGGGTGGAGGAGGTGCTGGCGTATTTTTTCGTTCACTTGACGAGCTATCGAGAGCGTGGGTGCCGGGATGCGTCCCACTCCGATGTGCATCAATTGTTGCGACGCCATCGTTCCGGTCGAAAAATTGTCGGAGAGCATACCGAAATATTGGTCGGTGCAATAGTTTGTCGATGTTTCGCGAGCTTGTTCTTCGATTTCGACTTGGTACGAAACGATATCGTCGTATCTGTCGGTATTTATGCAGCGATTATCCCATGTCGAAGTGCCGTAGAGGAGGAGATACTTAAATTTTTCGTTATTACGGGTGTACAGCATCTTTACAAGGCGACGAAGACCGGCAGGGTGCTTCGAACCCGAGGAAAATTCGTTGAAAACGAGCTCTTGGGGAACGACTGCTACGTCGAGCCCTTGTATATCGCGGTGAATCTGTGCCAATTCTTCTGCGGCTGGCAAGCACATCCGATTGGCTATAATGAGCATATCGGGAGTCGTAAGGTTGTGGAGGTCTTGATTCTCAACAACGTCGACGTACTTCACTGCGCGATGTGGCTTGGCGGTACTGAATGCAATGATTCGCGAGGGCGCTTTTGCCGATTCTTCGGTGAACGATGCCTTGCCGATGTGGTTTTCGGAGTCATATTCGAGCTCGTAGCGAAAGACTGATGTCGGGTCGGTAACGTTCCAAACCTCGGTATTTTCATCGATGTCGTATAGCTCGAAGATTTGATCGGGGGTTGTTGTATTAAAGTTGATATGCAGTTCGTCGCATCTGCCAAGTCTATTTTTGCGCGGATAGATGATATAGGCGTAGTCGACGGCGAAGTAAGAGCCGCTAAAGTTAGTCGGAGCTGATACGCCGAATGTTACGTCGGTGCAGTCGAGTGGTTTCTCGTCAGTTGCGGTGAAGGTTGCCTCGCCCGTAGTGGAGTAGTACAGACAAAAATCGGAAAAGGATGTTGGGCAGTAGTTCGGGCGATTTGACATCACGTTGATATTGTCCGATGCAGTAATCGGAAAGCGAATCGTTTGTCCCGATTTTACTTTGGCTACATAGCGGAAATATCCACGTGGCGTTTCGCTGTCATCGGAGTAAAAGTCGCGGATTTGATATGAAAAATATTCGCTCTCGCCGGCGCTGAGCGGCTTATCGTGGTAGAATACACCGCCTTTTCCCACGTTTTGCACCTCGCGCTCGATAAAATCGATGGAGTAGTGCCAATCGATATTAGAATAGATATTGGCACCAATCGACACAAATTCGCGAGAATCGATTTTATTAAGCTTCCTACTATCAGTAAGGTAGTAGTAAGTATGGGCGTCGTAGTGGTTGCGCTCGTATGCAATCTTGGGAGATGACGATTGTGTGGTCGACTTATCTATGGCGCAACGCAAATCGCCTTCGCTGTAGAATAAAATGCGGTCGTCGGTGGTGTGGAGTGTTGCCGTCTGTATTAAATCGTCGGGATAATCCGTGCTGAAGCTATTATCGTTGGTGACTATGCTTCCGTAGCCATATACGCTTACTTGTGAGGGATCGGCGAACCCCCATTTGCGTAATTCGTCGTAGCTTATTTCATAAATACCGGTGGTATCAGTAGCTATTTTTACCCAATGACCTGATGAAAGTACCGAATTTCGGCTATAGTAATTCTGTGTGAGAGCAAAGGTTACTTGGGTTGTTAGAGCTATGATGCAAAGGACGATAAATCGAATGAGTCGGTTTTTCATGTCGGCAAGCTAAGCTATTTTATGCGTATCGACAAGCTCGGGGTGGTGTTGATATCAGCGCTTACGGCTGTGTCGACTAACGGCGAATCTAGATTGACTGCGTGGTCGGCAAAGACGAGGATGTCGCCGGTTTTAAATGTAATTAGTTGTGATAGATGTTCGATGGTGCGGTCGATGGCTAAACTATCGATGCTGAATGTCGCGCCGGAGTCGGTTATGTTTTCCGTGCTACCGATGCGTGTTCGTCGCACGTTCATCGTGATGCTGTCGTCGGCTGTTTTTTCGCTGATATCTATCCATTCGCCGGGTGAGAATGTGCGGTCGAGCATATAAGGTGGAAGCCCTGCTGCCACTATGTTGGTTGCAGTCGGACGGAGTACGTGCATTGCGCAAAGCGAGGTGTAGTAGCGTCGGGCGAGCGATGATTTAATGCATGTGCCCAGACGTGCAATGCGCACTGCGGGGGCTACGCTACTTATCCAGCCATCGAGTGGCTCAGGGATAAAAACCGGCTCGCCGGGACGGAGAATCGATGAGTCGCCGCCGGCTTCGGATATGAGCTTGCCTGATTGGTCGTGGGTGACTACGAATATTTTCATGAATGAGTGTCCGATTGCGTCGATAGACGGTTGTACATCACTGCCAAGTGAGAATAAATCGAGGTATTGGAGATTACAACTCCTTCGGGTACGCGGATGCGCGACGGTGTGAAATTCCAAATGGCTTGGATTCCCGCATTGGCGAGACGATCGGCTACTTCTTGGGCGCATTCGACGGGTACGGCGATAATGCCGATTTTGATATCGAATTCGCGCACGAGTCGTGCCGTGTCGGTGGCATCAAATATCTCGACGCCTCCGATGCGCTTGCCGATAATAGCCGGATTCACATCGGCTCCGGCTACTATGTTAAGGCCGTAGCGATGCAGACCTGAGTCAGCGATTAGAGCGGCTCCAAGGCTTCCGGCGCCCATCATTATGGCATTATGTCGGCGGTCGAAGCCAAGATAATCGCGCAGAGCACGTTCTAGCATCATCACTTGGTAGCCGATGCGTGTCTTGCCGCGGATGCCCAGAAATGACAAATCTTTTGCTATCTGCGACGGGTCGACATCGAGGGCTTCTGCGATTCGTGTGGTCGAAATATACTCTACCGACGCGTTGCGCAGGGTCGTGAGATAGGCAAGATACCAAGGCAAGCGCCGAAGCGTTGGCTCCGGCAACAAATCGGGGGTGCGACTTGGTGTGCTCTTTTCATTCATGTCTGCAAAATTACAAAAAATCTTTGAATTTTCGGTATTTTAATACGCCCTACATTATCCCTCGTCTTCTTTGCCGCATTCTATATGCTTTTAGCCCATAAAAAAGCGGTGCTACAATCACTTGCAGCACCGCCTGGGGAATTTAAACTTATAATATTAGTGTATGACCTAATTCTTATCGTGAAGAATAATTACATGATGCGGCCGATTTGTTCGTTGCGGATGTTCTTACCATTACTACCGTAGTTTTCTGTGTCAGATTCAGGAGCTGCACTGTCATTGCCGATATACTCTACTTTTACGTTATCTACTCCGTGCGATGTGCTACCAATTGTAACAGTGCCGGTTGTGTTGCAGCCGACGAAAATACCTGCGTCGCGAACTGCCTTGATATTCGAATTGTTAACAGAGACGTTGTTGATAGCAGTAGTGTTGTGAACATAAGCTGCGATAAAGCCGGCTTTGTCGCCTGCACGATTGATATTCGAATAGCTTGCTTCGAGGTTCGCGTTTTTAATGCTGATGTTTTCAATAGTGCCTTTTAATACATAACCTGCAACAACTGCTACGTCGTGGTGTCCATTAACAGTTACGCCATCGAAGTTGATGTTTTTAATAGTAGCACCATCAATCCAACCGAAGAATGCAATACCTTCAGCTACATTGGCGTTAGTTTCTTCGATATTGAGGTTTGTAATGGTGTAGTTGCTACCATCAAATGTACCTGTGTAAGGACCGGGAACTACACCTTGGGGACGACCAACTGGAGTCCAGTTTACACTTTCGAGGTCGATGTCGTTTGTCAATACAACGGTTTTTTTGTTGTAGTCTTTATAGTTTGCTGCAAAGCTAAGAAGTTCTTCTTTGTTTGAAATTGTAACTACATTTTCTTCAAAGACTTTCTTGGTAATTCTGTTAGTACCTACAGTTGCTTGATTGTTGATTCGGCCATTAGCGCGAACAGCTGCAACTGCGTCGATTGATTTAGGACCGCGATTAGTTGCGAAGTATGCGTCGATAGTATTGCCTTCTACTACAACGGTCGATTCTACGTTGAGTGTACCTACTACTTTACCTACAAGACCGCAAACGTAGCCTGATTCATTTGCTACTTGGTAGTTTGTGAGGGTATCACCCTTTACTGTAGTGTTCCTAACGTTCACGGTAGTCCCCTCTGCAACGAGACCAACGAGAGCACCAACTGACTGAGTACCTTTAACGGTTGAGTTCTGAACGGTTACGCCATCGATAGTAACTACTGTGTTTTCCTGAACGTCCCCGATAAGAGCTGCTGCATAGCCAAAAACTTGACCATTGTATACTTCGTAGTTGTCGTTGTCAACAGTTACTCCGTCGATAGTGAGGTTCTTAAAGGTTGCTGTTCTACCTTTATAAGTTTCAAGTGAGAAGAGACCCTTCTTGTAACGGGACATATTCGAATTGAATGCATATTTAGCATTTTTGATAGTTTTGCCGTTACCATCGAATACGAAGTTGGCTACATCAGGGTAGAGTGTAGCAACTTCAGCGCCGTTGAAGTCGAGGTCTGCCATCAAGGTAACGTTTTTCTTGAGACTGCCCTTTGCTACCATCCAGTTCCACTGAGTGGGGGTAGATACGTAGTAAGTAGTGCCGTCTTCCGAAACTGCGGGTTCGTTGCTTTCTGCGATGTTATTGTATTCACCATCGAAATTTTTGTCAATAACAACGTTCCATTCTGCGTTTGCGGTGAGGAGATCACCAACGATGTTGGTACGATAGTTAGACTGAATGGGGAGCATATCGAGACCCTGTGAGAGTTCGATGTTTTCACCTTTAGCAAGTGTAAAGCTAAACTCAGCTTTCACAGTCTGTGATTCAGCTGTAGATGCAGGTAGTACGTAGCAAGTAGAGATGTATTCGTAGGCTTTGCCTGCAACTGAAAGTGTTTCTGTATCTGCATTGGGGATATTAGCAGGTGAGAATGTAACTGATTCAACGGGTGTACCGTATGTTACGCCTTCAACAACGTTAAAACCGGTAGCGAGTGCACCTGTAAGAGTAACGGTTGAGGTCATAGGAGTATAGCCATTCTCTTTTGCTGCTGAGTAGTCGGCTACGCTAGTACCTACGTTGATTTGAGCGAATGGACGTTTAAGATTGACAGTCTCATTAATAGCTTTAACATCGGTGTATTCGCGATTCGCATAGAATGCATCGCGAGTTTCATCATTGTTATTGCCTTCGTAGTTAATGGTTACTTTGCCGGTTTCAGGGTCGAAGGTGTAAGGAGCATTGTCTGCTTGAGCCCAGAATGCAAGTTTGTAGGAGTGTCCTTTAGCGAGGACCAAGTTGACGGTAGTTCTGCCGTTTTCCAATGTCGTTGTAACAGTCTTGGGGGCAATTCCTTCTTGTGTTTGGTCGTAAGCAGCAACGTACAATGTTTTTGCAGTCATACCGTCGGCTACTGCACGAGAGCCAACAGAAGAGTCTGTGTTGACTGTAAACGATACGTTTACGTTGTCGCCTGAAGTTGTCTCGATGAGATCTTCGCTCGAACATGATGTCGCGAACAGGAGGCCTGTCGTGGCGATCATTCCTAAGAATACTTTCTTATTCATGTCTTTACGGGTTTAGTTAAAAATAGGTTAGATATAAATGATTTGATTTATTATCGGTTAAATAAAGATATTGTGCTCGCCGCTAAACGACGGGTCGATGCCGACTCCTCCGGATGCGTTTTGCAGCATGAACTTACCTTTGATAAGGGTGTGCTCGCTGCGATGAAGTGGCACGTCGATAGGTGAAGTCAATGATACACGATTGCCTTCGTCGTCGAAGATGCCAATTTGTACCGCTACCTTCGCTTCAATGTGGTTGACAAATACGTAGTCGAATCCCAATGATGCTTCGTTGCCCTCGAGTCGCATAAATCGACCCGGAAATGCGATGCCGGTAGTCGAGTCGGAGGGTTTATCGGTGAACATGTTGAACGTGTTGGGCATAAACCCTACGTAGTAGAACATGATTTTGTATTTGCTCATATCCCATGACTTTGACGGTGCGTTGGCTATTGCTTCGTGGGTGGTCTCGCCTCGCGAGATGGCTGCGAGTATTTCTTTATCGATAAATTCGTCGATGTCGGTGGTGATGAACTCATATTTTGCCATGGGACGCTCCATCTCGATGGTTGCGTTCTCGTAGCCGCGTACCACGATACCCGGTTTGATTGTCAAGTCGAGCGAGCCACGGAATGCATCGCGATAGTCGTTGCATCCTTGGTGTTCATTAGTCTGTAGCTTCACTTGTGCAAAGTTTTGGGCATTATATAGCGCTATATCACCTTCGTTCTCGATCAAGTCGGCCCACGCCATAATGGTGTATTCGCCTGTCGGGACGTCGTCGAGTACAAATTCGGCATCGTAACCATCGGCAACAGTGCGTGTGAATATAAATTCATGCTCATGCTCGGCACGCGATGAAAGTGAGCGAGAGTCCGATGTGCCGGGGTACAGTCGGATGATGTAGCGCATATAGCCTTCGGTCTGCACGTCGCGCGAGGGGACGTATGTACGCGATTCTGTAACCGGATACTCCCACTGCGGCATGTCGGTGGAGAAATGTAACTTAAGACAAAGTCCCGCCTCGTCGGGCTCGTCGGGGAACTCATGAACGTCGCAACTGGTTGTGAGCGAAAGTAGCATAGCGCAGCCAATCATACCTGTGATGTGTCGAAGGCTCATTATTGCACCGCTCCTTTCTTCTTGTTGAGGTCGAATGTATATGCAATAGATACGGCTGCTTGGTCGATGCCAAACCATGTTTTGCGATGGGTGGTTGCTAGCAAACCGTTATATTCGTTGACAAATTTATCGTAATGAGCGTGGTAGACGCCCACTCCGAGCGAAAATTCTAATTTCCAGCGTTTGCTGGCGCTGATTGGTAGTCGGAAACCACCTGCAATACCTCCGCCGATTGCCGGACTATTTCCGTTGTGGTCTTGGACGCGATAGCCGCCATCGGTGGCGTAGTTAAACCATCCTAGACCGGCGTGCGCGCCTACAAACCAACCGTCGTTGCTATCGTCGAACCAATAGCGTACTTCGGGCTGAATGGTTACGGTGCGGAATTTAAGGGTGTGTTTGAAGTAGTTCCACGACGACCAATAGAAGGGTACTGTAGCCGACCAATGCTCCGCGAGGTCGATTTCGGCAGCGATATTGCTAACTGCCATGAGCCATCCGATGCCGTTAGTCTTTACATAAAGGTGGCGAGTCCACTCCTTCGGTTCTACTACGACTACTGTATCGGGCTCTACCTCAGGTTCCGGTTCGGGTATAGGTTCCGGCTCTATGATTGGTTCGGGTTCAGGTTCGGGAATTGGCTCGGGCTCCGGTATTACTTCCGGTTCGGGGTGCTTATACGTCTCAAAAATAGCATAAGCATATCGCATGCGGCTGAAATATCGGCTATTTAGCTGACGCCATACGCGACCACGATCGAGCTTCTGTAAGTCGAGCACGCGGCTGTCGATAGTAGCTCCGGGGCGGTATTCTATATACTCGAAATTGCCGTTGAGAATGTCGAGAATTTCATCTTTGTGGCTAATTTCGGAGTCGGATACTTGGGCTATGAGTTCGTTCCACGGTATGTAGTTGTCGTTGCGAGTAATAATGCTATCGGGCAAGTCTATTTCATCTCTAACGATGTTTTCAACAGCTAAAAGTCGCTTCATCGACAAGCTGCGATTTAGGGCGGCACTGCCTTCGGGCGATGCTGCTCCACAAAATGTTACAGAGGTGATTTCGAGTGTGCTATCTTCGCGTACATTCTTCAAAAATGTTTTCAATTCTTGAATACGCACAGCATTATCTCCATAATTAGGATCGACAGTTGACGATTTCACGCGGAATTCAAAGCTGATTTCCGTGTGCCTTTCTTGTGAGAAGCCGACAATAGGGCCTAAACACAAGAGTGCCAATGCTATACATCTGTTATGAAATCTCATACCTGCCAAATTCTAAGAAAACTCTTTATAAGAGATACTCCGAGCCGACAGATGATTGATTTCTAATTAATTACAGATTCGTATTTTTTTATAATTACTAAATTTACAAGAGATTTCAGAGTCGCTTAAAAATATTTTTGAGGTGAAAATTTCTTTATTCAATAAATATTTGCTAAGTTTGCATCGTTTTTAAGTATCTCTTATAAAGAGATATATGTTATTAAACATATTTCTTGGAACGGTTATTTTTCAGCGCAAAATAATATAGCAGACCTACTCAACGCAGGCCTGCTTTTCTTTCATAATAGGTCTCTAAAATTTTATCTTGCTGTTACCGCAATTTTACGCGAGGCGGTTTCGTAAGTCTCGCCATCGGTGGTGATAGTAGCGCGGTAAAGGTATATCCCACGAGGCACGCGACGACCGGAACCATCTGAGAGGTCCCAGGTAACGGGCATTGAGGTAAACATATCGCTACGACCGGATGCTGAACCGCTCCAAAGTGGTTGACCTAGCAGGTTATATACCGATACTGTTACCGTAACCATATTATCGGGTTGATCGTGGCTGAGGTAGAAGTTTGCTTGTGTCGATGCGGGATTGGCATCGGTGTAAACGTCGTAAATTTTCGGTGCAAGGTTTTCTTGTACGAAGAAATCAAGCTCGGATGTAGCTGAATTGCCGGCGGTGTCCCAGATTCGCAATGCGAGGGTGTGGTTGCCGGGTCGAAGATCGTCAAGCGGATAGTTGATTACGCCCGACGGAGATCCATCGCTTGAGGGTGTGTAGTAGAATGATATGTCGGTATATGTTTGGCGCCCATCGAGTGTGGCTGTCATTTGGTGGCCGATACCGGCACTTGATACGTTGATGCCAATGTCATCGCGTACGCTGGCGATAATCATGGGCGAGGTGTTGACGGCATCGCCATTTTTAAACGAACTGTGGTTGAGTACAAATGACTCGATAACCGGCGCTTGGTCGTCGGTGGCAATATCTTCGTCGTATCCGTAAACGTAGAAGTTGCGATTAAGACCAATCGCTTCGGTGTCGTCCTCGGTCGAATAAGCGTAGAGCGACATTGCTGCCGGACGGAAGTTCTGCGACAGCTCTGCAGGCATGGTTACAGTGAGGCTAAATCTACCGTTTACCACTTTTGCCGAGCCGCAGTAGATGCGTTCGCCATAATCTTCAAATGTCTCTTGTTTTCCTCCATCGCCATGCCCAAGTGTGGTAATCGACTGCTCTGCATCAAATATTTCGATAGATGCTACACCGTTGAAGTTCTCAAGAATATTCCCATCGGGGTCGGTAATCGAGCCACTTATCGGCATGCGTGATAGTGCGGCCATGATGATTTGGTTGTCGTTGTTGTCGACGTCAAGCCCGTTGATGCTATCAAGATGTACAATATTCGAGGGTGTGGCGAGGCGGAGTGCCGGGTCGCCGATAAAGCTGTAACGCAAACGATTGGTATCGTTTGCTGGAGTGCCGGCAGATGTGAGGATGTTATTTTTGCCGAGTCGGTAAATTTCACCGGGGGTGAGGAGACGTCCGGCGGCATCGCGAGTGGCTAGAACTCTGCCGATGGCGGATGATAGATCGCCGTTGTTAGATATATACACCGGACGAACTGCACTAATGATGCCGATAGCTCCACCATAACGCTCTTTATAGAGTATTTCGCCGCCCGAAATCGAGTTGCCGTCGATGCGGAGAAAGTTGCAAGTGGCGGCATAGATAAATGGCCAATGGCGGAGGTACATACTGTTAAGGTCGGAGTATGAAAGTTGATTTTCATGAGTCCAGCCGGTGGTGTTGGCGTGTCCGATGAAGTTCCACCATACGACGCCTTCGTTAAGGTAGCGGAACATCGCTGCGCGAGCTTCGGGTATCATAGTGCCTTCAACGGGGTAGGCGTCCATATATACCTTGCGGATGAGGTGCTGTTGGCGGTCGGTAGCCGTGCAATAGTTGACCATATTCTCGCTTTGTTTGAGATGGACGGAGGCATCTTGGTCGTCGGCGAGGAACATAAATCGGTGTTTCCATGCAGTTTTTCTAGCTCCTTCGGCATATTGGATTGCTTTGTCGACCACGTTTTTGGCTTCTTCGACAGATACAACCGGGATACGACCGATAGCTATCGAAAGTTTGTCGGTGCCGAGCGATGTGCCTGACCCATCTTCGAGCATAGCGGTAACATCGTCGGTACAGTAGCCCTCGTTATCTGATAGCGATGCGCGATTGTCGCTAGGCATCCACGACGGAATAGTAGGGTAGGAGGGTGCTAATGAACTCAATCCACGATTGTCGAGTGTCGTGCGTCCCATCAGTACGGCATAACGAAGGGTACGGCCGTTGCCAGATTTGCCGCGGTCGTAGAGCATCTTGAAAAAGCGTCGAATACCGCCTACGTCAGGCGTTCCGGATGAATACTCATTATAAATTTGCTCGGGAGTAACTACGCATACTTTTAGCGAGTCGGGTGAGTCGATGTGCAAGTTGGCAAGTCTTGTTGCTTGGGCCGAAAATGCTGAAGGTGCAACAATAACCATATCCATATCGCTCAATGAGTGCAGATTCTGGTTAGATACATAACCAACGACTTTGGGGGTCGGAAGTTTGGCTGACGGATTCCAAATGACAAAGTCTCGGCCGTTTTTGTAGCTGACACCAAGAGTGCCGTTATTAAGGCTGCCTTCTACTTCAACTATGTTATGCGGGTCGGTTACGTCGAGTAGACGGACGCCGGATTGAACTCCGCCTATGGTGAAGTTGCCGGCGGTGGGATAGAATGAAAGATATCCTTCCGATGGTATGCTTAAACTTCTGGGATAGTTGAGGCTTAGATAGTTGAGCCATGCACCTGAACAGGTGCCGGTTGCGGTGAGCGAAATGACGATGTCGATCGATTCTTTTCTGCTAGCACTTTTGAGAGTGTGTGTGCTAGTATTCTCGACGCCATGAACGTACGAACTCGAACTTTTGATGCTGATTCGGTCAGTGATGGTCGTGTCGTTAGCAATGAATGACAGTCTACCGCCTCCGGAGATATTGCTAACAAAAGAGTACGCAAACGACGATTTCCCATCGACGGCTCCGGGAGTCGGCATCGTGATGGTACGCGAACGAGTATATCGGAATTCTTCGCCAAGCAGAAGTGGCCCGGCCTCTCCGGGAACGCTTGTTTGCTCGAGTTCGTGATGTGTGCGCTCTATAAATGTGTTGGTGTACCCGGTGGTATTTGAGGTGGTCGCACTTATCTTTTCGATAGCTCTTGCTACTGCCGTATCAGTTTCGCTGACAAAGTAGTAACCATAGTTTGAGAAATCATTCTGCTTATAGCGGTATGTATCGTTACTTTTTACCCATTCGCCGGCTCCGACTCCATAAAAAATTATGCCGGCATCGGTTGTAACGGTCTGTACTTCCGGGAGATCGTCGCGGTAGTTGTTTATGGTGAGCGCATCGGCTTGTCGGCGTCCGCCATAACCATAAATGCGAATTTTCGATAGATCGCTAAAGCCCCATGAGCGAAGGGTCGATGGTGTGATAAGATACAGCCCATCGGCATCGACGCTGATTTTTAGCCAGCGACCATTGGCAAGACGCGAATTATCAGCGTAGACAGACGCATCAAAAGCCCCGGCTTCCGGCGCTGATGCGAGAAGCACTGCTGTGGTGGTTGCGGCAAATATATATTGTAAGAACGGAAGTCGCTTCATACTATTATCGTAACGTCCGACCGGCGGTTTTATTGTATTTCGGCATTGTTGGAGAGCCAACGTTGCCACATGTCTCTATTGCCGTTGAACGTGTTGAGGTCTACTTTACCTTTAACTCCGGGAACTGTGCCGAGATGGCTGTGCTGCCAGAATGTCCAATTGCGGCGCGAAAGTGGAGGGTCGGTGAACGAACAAATCCACAATTCGGGGTCGCCTTCGCCGGGATTCCTGTATATAGAGCGAACAAATCGGGCATCTCCATTTTTATTAGTATATATCATAATGTTGTGCCCATGCGATTGTAGAATGGAAACCATCTTTTCGAGTTTGCTCACTACATCGCTTACGTTATACGCCGATGGATTTCCCGACTCTTCAATATCGATGGCAAGCGGTAGGTCGAATTTGCAATCTTTTGTAGCGGCAATGAAATTAGCGGCTTGGAGCTCTCCTTCGCAGTCGAAACGGAAGAAGTGGTAGGCTCCGACGTTAATGCCAACTCGTTTGGCTGCGGCATAATTGCGTACAAATGCCGGATCGCGAAAATTATTGCCTTCGCTTGCTTTGAGATACGCAAAATCAATACCGGCTGCTGCGATTGAGTCAAAGTTGGGTACTCCGTTATGTGCCGATAGGTCGATTCCGGCTATTGGATAACGTTCGCGGTCAATATCGACATGGGCTTCTGCCGGTCGTAAAACTCTATAGATGGCGGTGCTAGCCACAAGAATCGCGGTGAGCACAATTAGCCCGATTGCTATAATATGAGCAGTTCTGTTGTTCATTCGCCACAAAATTACGTTTTTTATTTCAAAAAAATGCGTTTGGCTGCATTACCTTATAAAATTTTTACTAATTTTGATGCATTCAATTACACTAGTAACTTAAACTGATATCCCCATGATTGTCGGAATTCCAAAAGAAATTAAGAACAACGAAAACCGAGTGGGTATGACCCCTTCGGGAGTCCATGAAATGGTAAATGCCGGACATACCGTTTATGTTCAGCACTCTGCAGGCGAAGGAAGTGGTTTCGCTGATGCCGACTACGTCAAAGCTGGCGCTACGATTCTTTCGACTATCGATGAAGTATATGCTGTAGCTGAAATGATTGTAAAAGTAAAAGAGCCGATTGAGGTGGAATATCCGCTCGTGCGTAATGGGCAAGTGGTGTTCACTTACTTCCACTTCGCTTGCGATCGCGCCCTTACTGATGCAATGTTGCGTTCGGGCGCTATATGTATCGCATATGAGACGGTTGTCGGTCGTGAAGGAGGACTGCCTCTTCTCATCCCAATGAGCGAAGTGGCTGGTCGTATGTCGGTGCAGCAGGCTGCTCGATTCCTCGAAAAGCCTCAGAGTGGTCGAGGAGTGCTGATGGGTGGTGTTCCAGGGGTAAAGCCTGCCAAAGTACTCGTTCTTGGAGCTGGTGTTGTTGGACGTAATGCTGCTCTGATGGCTGCCGGGCTTGGTGCGGATGTTATTATTGCCGATATATCCTTGCCGACACTCCGCCATGTGGCTGAAACGATGCCGGCTAATGTCAAGACTCTATTCTCTTCAAAACATAATATTATGGAAGAGCTACCGACGGTCGATGCGGTCATCGGCTCGGTACTCATTCCGGGTGCAAAGGCTCCGAAGTTAATTACTCGCGAGATGCTCGGATTGATGCGTCCCGGTGTTGTACTTGTAGATGTTGCTATCGATCAAGGTGGATGTTTCGAAACATCGCACCCGACAACTCACTCTGATCCCACCTATATTGTTGATGGAATCGTGCATTACGCGGTCGCAAATATTCCCGGAGCAGTTCCGTATACTTCTACGTTGGCTCTCACTAATGCTACTTTGCCATATGCACTCCGTCTTGCAAATCTTGGGTGGAAAGAAGCATGTCGTCGCGATGCCGGATTGGCTGACGGTTTGAACGTTATCAACGGACATGTTACTTATCAGGCTGTGGCTGACGCTTTTGGCTTGTCTTTCACCCATTCGTCGACTTTTTTGGCTTAATTAGCTAAATATCAATGGCGGGCTCAAAGTTTTTGCGTATCTTTGTGCCCGCTATTAAATTATAAAAAGATTGTTGATGAAATTATTGCGACCTTTTGTATCCGCAGTCGCTGCATTGCTATGCTGCGTTGCAGCTTGGGCTGCTATCCCTTCTGGCTACTATTCGTCTCTTAATGGTAAAAAGAACGGCGAACTTAAAACAGCTACTTACGAAATTATTCACAATTTTACCAAGGTGTCGTCGTACACTGCTTTGCCTGACTATTTTCGCCAGACAGACCGCCGCCCGGATGCCGACCTGTGGTGGGAAATGTATTCTGATAAAGAGCTTCCTCTTCATACTTTCTGGGGGCTTAATCGCGAACACTCATTCCCTAAAAGTTGGTGGGGTGGTTCGACTTCGGTAAGCGCATACGTTGACCTAAATCATCTCTATCCGTCGGAGTCGGATGCAAACCAAGCAAAAAGCAACTATCCGCTAGGTGAAGTCGATAAAAATTCTGTTACATTCTCCAATGGTATTACTACTGTCGGCTATCCTGACTATTTTCGCCAGACAGACCGCCGCCCGGATGCCGACCTGTGGTGGGAAATGTATTCTGATAAAGAGCTTCCTCTTCATACTTTCTGGGGGCTTAATCGCGAACACTCATTCCCTAAAAGTTGGTGGGGTGGTTCGACTTCGGTAAGCGCATACGTTGACCTAAATCATCTCTATCCGTCGGAGTCGGATGCAAACCAAGCAAAAAGCAACTATCCGCTAGGTGAAGTCGATAAAAATTCTGTTACATTCTCCAATGGTATTACTACTGTCGGCTATCCTGTTGCAGGTCAAGGTGGCGGTGCTCAGAAGGTATTCGAGCCATACGATGAATACAAAGGCGACTTTGCCCGCACCTATTTTTATATGGTTACTTGCTACCAAAACCTCTCGTGGAAGTACACATATATGGTAAACCAAGATTTGTATCCCACGCTAAATAAATGGTCAATCGACCTTTTGATGAAGTGGCATCGCGAAGATCAAGTGAGTCAAAAGGAATTAGACCGCAACGAGCAGGTATACAAGATTCAAAATAATCGCAATCCCTTTATTGACCTCCCCGAGTTGGCAGAGTATCTTTGGGGCGAGAAAGTTGGAGAGGCTTTCACTCCCGGTACTGTTATTGTCCCGCCTACAGGAGACCCAGTTCTTATTGCTCCAGTTGCAGGTATGGACCTCGATTTCGGTCAAGTGGCGATTGGCAACACCGTTAAGTCGCAAGTATTTGTGAAGGGTAGCTTCCTGCAAGGTACTATCGATTGTTTGCTTTATACAGGTAATTCTACCATGTTCAAGTCTTCGACCAAAGCTATTGCGGCGTCAAAGGTTTGTTCGGATGAAGGTTATTGGCTTGAAATTTCTTATGAGCCAACCGAAGTAGGTCAACATTCTTCTCGTCTCCTTCTTTCCGGTGACTTTGGTTCGGTTGGTGTTGCTTTGAAAGGTGAATGTTTCCCCGAACCTATACTCTCAGCTTGTACTGCTAAAGCGCCTACAGGAATTCAAACCGACCGTTATACCGCCAATTGGGATGCTCCGGCTGGTGAGGAAATCGACTATTATATAGTTACGCGCACGCGTTATTTAGGAGGAAATGTGTTTACAGAGGAGCTTACAGCCGATGAAACATTCCTCGAAATTTTCGGTTTTGATGAGTCTGATAGCGAAACATACTCGGTTCAGTCGGTCCGTCTCGATAAGCGCTCACCTATGTCGAATGTAATTTTTGTCGATCATGCCGGTATTACCGGTGTTGAAGTGTCTGAACCGCTCGTCGTGCAGACTTTCCCCGGCATTATCCGCTTTATATGTTCGCAACCTCAGACTGGATGCAGAATTTATGATCCTGCAGGTCGCTTAATCCGTGTGATTGATGAAATTCATAATAACCTCGATGTTGATATGCCTTATGGCGTCTATCTCGTTATTACTGATCAGCACACAACTCCTGTCAAAGTATCGGTGAAGTAGTATATATTATATATAGATTAGAAAAGGCTCGGCATTGGTCGGGCCTTCTCTAATTTTTAATTAACAAATCATAATTGCGAGGATGGTTGTTGGTTCGGATTCGCCAATGGCTGAAATAGCGTCTAGAATAGTCTAAACCGGGCTAAAAAGCGCCCTATTTGTAAACGAATGTTAAATATATGCTATAAAACACATTTTCTTTTGAAAATATTTGGTGGGGAA
>CAZYYV010000034.1:0-24277 GCA_964651295.1 uncultured Bacteroides sp. | reverse complement strand
CGAAATCCGTCAGACTCCTCCGACAGGTCCGACTTGTCTAAAAAGCCCTACTACAAACAACACAACCGCCACCCGATGTCGGATGGCGGTTGTATTAGAGAGAGCCGCGAGTGGGACTCGAACCCACGACCTTTTCGTTACGAATGAAATGCTCTACCAACTGAGCTATTGCGGCGTCACGAAATGCGGTGCAAAGTTAGCTATTATTTTTTAGTCTGCAAACTATACGTCAAATTTATTCGTGCTTTGTCGAGGCGTACATCTGCCATTACAGGGTTAGCGTAGTAAGGCTGAATTTCGCTCTCGGTCTGTGTATTTGTCGACGAGCCGTAGTAATAATACGAATAGTAATAGCTGCTACTGCTGCCGGCAATATCTTCGAATACTACTTCTACGGGAATAAGTGAGAATGTATAATCTTCTTCTGTGATTTCTTCTTTCTCAAGCATCTCCATAAGATATGAGCGGAGACCATTGAAGTTATACATGCCGTATTCGGGTATATAAGTTGTGTAGAACGAGGTAATATTGTCGGGCAACTTATTCTTCGCAAAGAATGTTTCTCGGTTTTTCTTGAGAATCAAGAGTGCGTATGGTGGTGGGGTTACTCCGCTCTCATTTGCGATAGAATCAACCGGGATATTGAGTGAGAGTCCATTGACAATGGTTGTACTATTCGAGTGAGATCGAATTTTTGAGATGATATCTTTGAGCGGGAATTCAAACTCAATTTCTGTGCCGGCAGGTGCTACGAAGAGGGTGTGGCCTTCGTCGATTAAGTTGCGCAACTGTTCCGACATCTTATATTTGATCGTATTATTGCAAACGACCTCTGGTGTTGTCAAGAAGTATGTGTGTTCGGCATCTAGGGTGTCGAGCACGGTTGTATCTTCGGGCATGTAAATATTGCGCATGTACATTGTCATTGCGCAGGTCGATAGTACTGTCATACGACCGCTACCATACGAGTTTGTTACATAGATGCCGGGGAATACATCTTCTGCAAATACCTTTCCGTTAGCATATGCCGCCGGGTCTTTCTCGAATGCTTCGAATAGCTTTGTGCCTAGTTCGCCGGGGAGCTTAACGTCAATCGAACCATAAGTGGTTGCGGTCGAGTCTGTCATCCACGATGAATTATAGATGCGGCTAGCAAGTGGTGTGGTATTGTAGTAGCCTTCAGGATTAAATTGGCTGGTAAGACCCGAGCCAAGTACCTGTGTGAGGGGATATACTGTAATTCCCATCGGAGCAAGTGAGTCTCCCGTTATATCTGTCTTGATATAGCGGAGGTTCAAGTAGATTGAATCGACATTTGCTGCGCTGAATTCTGCTGTATCGAGCTCTGTCGAGGGTAAAAACTGTGCAACAAATTCGCTCGTCAACGATCCGTATTCCGGTATGTCAATTCGTCCGATGAGCTGATGGGCTGTCTTGGGCTGGATATAATCAACGATAACAGTACGACCTACAGCGGTAAATGATGAGTCTATTACAATCTCAACATTATCGTCGCCAAGGCTGGTGCCGATTTCTGATGCGGTGTCGTCACAAGCTGTGAAGCCGCTGAATGCTACGGCTGCAATGGCGAGTGCGGTGTATATACGTGATTTCATTTATTTTAGAGCGATTTGTAGAATTCGTGGCAATCATCGATGTGCGCACTTTCTGTCGAATATGGCATGAAGGGCTTCCCTGATGCTTTGGCATATTCGATAAGCTCGGGCGATACGCCTTCGCTGCTTACTACAATGGCGTCGGCGTGGTCGATTGCTAGTTTGTTTAGCTTTATATAGTCGACTGATCCGTCGCCTGCATTGATTGTAGCGAGCATTTCGTCGGTAAATCCTTCTTCTTTCAGTTTGTCGAACATCCGTGCGTCTAGTGTGCCTTCGAAGGAATCATTGTAAAGTGAATACACTACTTTACTGCTGCGGAACGACGGATCTTCGTTGTAGATGTGCTTGAGGTAGATAGGCGTAAGCGCAGTAATCCAGCCGGCACAGTGTACGATATCGGCTTCCCACCGCAATTTCTTTACGGTCTCAACGGTACCGCGAACAAAGAATATTGAGCGTTCATCGTTGACTTCCGACCAATCGATTGTTTCTAGCTTCGAGGGGGTATGACGATAGAAATAGTCGTCATTATCGATGAAATAAACCTGTAGACGGGTAGGCTGTAAGGTCGCTACCTTAATAATCAGAGGGTGATCGGTATCGTCTATGATAATGTTCATACCCGAGAGGCGAATGACCTCGTGGAGCTGATTTCGACGCTCGTTGATTGCTCCGTATTTAGGCATGAAAGTGCGCACTTCTGCGCCTTTTTCTTGTAGTCCCTGGGCCAATGAGCGGGTATAGATTCCTAATTCTGTTGACGGCAGGTAGGGGTCAATCTCCTGTGAGATATAAAGCACTTTTTTTACGTCCATTCTCGGATTACAGAGGAGGGTTTGAGGTTTGATTATTCTTTTTGCAAAGTTAGCTATTTTTTTTCAAATAAGCTCATTCTGAAGCTCGTTGTTGACGTTTTTTGTGATTTGCGCCAGCCCTTTTGCGCTATTTCACAGTCATTCTTTGTCGCATTGCTTCTTTTGACAGCTTTCTGATAAGGGGCAGCCGGCACATGGATTTTTACGGCGTGCCTTGAGATGCCTAACTGTAAAATTTATGGCTAGACCAACAATTATGGCTACAATGACCCACTGGATAAGGCTGCTCATTTCGTCTTTGACGCTTTTTCGAGGCGTTTTTTGAGCTGCGACGGTGTTGTGTCTGACGGACACTCGTCGAACGATAGTCGGAATCCGCAACCTTCGGCATAGCGGCTACATCCGAAGGCTGTTCGACCTTTGACAATATGTCCGTTGCCACATACGGGGCAGGATACTTGCTCTAGTTTTGTAATGCGGGGAGCGCGTGGCTTTTTAGAACCGTCGCTACCCTTGGTTCCCTTCTTTTTATCCTCGGGGCCTTCGGTGATAATTCGACGATTCGAGTTGTCGGAGAGTACGTTAAATACAATTTGATGTATCAACTGACTTATCTCGCGTATAAAGAGGGCCGGGGAGTAATCGCCGCGTTCTATCTGTCGAAGCTTATTCTCCCAAATGCCGGTAAGTTTTGCCGATTTGAGTAGCTCTTCGTTAATTGTGGCAATTAGGTCAATGCCGGCCTGTGATGCCATAATATTTTTGCGATCGCGATAGATATAGCGCCGTTTGAATAGTGTCTCGATAATGGCGGCGCGGGTCGACGGACGGCCGATGCCATTGTCTTTCATTGCTTCTCGAAGTTCTTCGCTATCAACAGTCCTGCCGGCTGTTTCCATCGCTCGAAGAAGTGTACCTTCTGTGTAGTATTTGGGCGGCTGAGAAGTCTTTTTAGCGAGGAATGGTGCGTGTGGTCCGCTTTCACCAACGGTAAAGGCTGGTAATAGTCCACTTTCGTTTTCTTCGTCTTTTTCTTTCTCCTCTGTATTCGCTTCGGTATTTTTGGCATATAGCTCGCGCCATCCGGGTTTTACGATAACCTTACCGGTTGCTTTAAACTCGTATTTCCCGGCCATCGCCATTACGGTTGTGCCTTCAAATTCGCAGTCAGGGTAGAATGCAGCAATGAATCGCATCGCAATCAGATGATATAGTCGCTTTTCATCGCCATCGATGCCGACAGGTGATTGTCCGGTGGGGATAATCGCGTGGTGGTCGGTTACTTTGCTATTGTCGAATATCTTTTTCGACTTGACTATCGGTTTTGCCAAAATTGGCTGTGTGATAGCTGCATAGGGCGTCATCTTCTGAAGCGTCGGTGCTATCTTCGGATAGATGTCATCTGAAAGATATGTGGTGTCGACTCGTGGGTAGGTCGTGAGTTTCTTCTCGTAGAGCGACTGTATTAGACGAAGGGTCTGATCGGCTGTCCACGAGAATTTTTTGTTACACTCTACCTGTAGCGACGTAAGGTCGAACAGTCGTGGCGGTGCTTCGCGACCCTTCTTCTTCGCAACGTCTTGGATAACGAATGTTTCGGGAGAAACTTCGTCGACAGCTGCTTGTCCGGCTTCTTCGGTTTCGTAGCGGTCGCCGGTGTAAGTGAAGTTGGCGTTACGATACATCGAATGTAACTCCCAACTGTCTTTTGGAACGAATTCGGCTATCTCTTGCTGACGTTTTACAATTAGTGCTAGGGTTGGAGTCTGTACGCGACCAATTGATAGTACCTGGCCGGGAGCTGAATATTTGAGCGTGTAGAGGCGAGTCGCATTCATGCCGAGAATCCAGTCGCCTATCGCTCGCGACAGTCCGGCATAGAACAATCGGTCGTAGTCTGCTTGGGGTTTGAGGGTGTTGAATGCCTCGCGGATTGCTTCATCGGTCAGCGACGATACCCACAGACGTTTGACCGGACACTTGGTGTCGGCTTTTTTCATCACCCAGCGCTGAATGAGTTCTCCTTCTTGACCGGCATCACCGCAGTTGATAATCTCGTCGGCTTCTTTGATTAGCGATTCGATTACTCCGAATTGATGCTTATAGCCGTCATCATTGATTAGTTTGATGTCGAATTTTTCGGGTAGCATCGGCAATACACTAAGTGCCCACCGTTTCCACTCCGGCTTATAGTCGTGTGGCTCCAGTAGGCAGCAAAGGTGCCCGAAGGTCCATGTTACGCGGTAACCATTTCCTTCGAAATATCCATCGTGACGCGAGTTAGCACCGAGGATGGCGGCTATATCGCGCGCCACACTCGGTTTCTCGGTGATGCAGAGTATCATTCGGCGCTTTTAGCTTCGTTCCAAAGATTGTCCATCTCTTCGAGCGTAAGTTCGGAGATGGCACGTCCTTGAGCTTTTGAGGCCTCTTCGATGTGGTTGAAGCGGCTTATGAATTTGCGATTTGTACTCTCGAGAGCATTTTCTGGGTTTACACCATATAGTCGAGCGGCATTGACAATACTGAAAAGTAGGTCGCCAAATTCGGCTTCGATATCGTCTTTGTTTCCATCGACGATTGCTTGACCTACTTCGGTGGTTTCTTCTTTCACCTTATCCCACACTTGCTCGGGCTTCTCCCAATCAAAACCAACATTCGCTGCTTTTTCCTGTACGCGGAATGCCTTTACCAATGCTGGTAGTGCTCCGGGAACGCCGGCGAGAACTGATCGATTTCCGTCTTTCTCTTTAAGTTTGATTTTCTCCCAATTTTGGAGTACTTCTTCGGTTGAGTCTACATGGACTTCGCCGAATACGTGGGGGTGGCGGAAGATAAGTTTATCGTTAAGAGCGTCGGCTACGTCAGCTATATCGAACTGCCCCTTTTCATCACCGATTTTGGCATAGAAAAGTACATGGAGCAGCACGTCGCCAAGCTCTTTACGTATATTCGATGCATCATCGTCGAACAACGCCTGTGCGAGTTCGTAGACTTCTTCGATTGTATTGGGTCGAAGACTTTCATTGGTCTGCTTGGCATCCCACGGGCATTTAACTCGTAGGATGTCAAGCGTATCCATGATACGGCCTAGAGCCGCTAACTGTTCTTCGCGACTGTGTTTTGCCATTATTTGCCTCCTTGGTATACCTCGATACCTTCTTCGAGCCATTTGGTGAATGCATCGACATCTTCGTCATACACACGAGGTGCATTCAGGGGCTTGCCGGTATTGTCAAGCAATACATAGTAAGGCTGTGAGTTGATGCCGAATTTGTGGCGCTGGAGGTAAGCCCAACGTTCGCCTACGGTGGTGAGCTTCATTATCTGACCTTCTTCTTCCACGATCATAGGTGTAGGAAGATTTGCCTTGTCGTCGACCATGAGCTTTATCATCACGTAATTTTCTTCGATGAGTGTGCGAACGGATGCATTATCAAATACAGCGCCTTCCATCTTGCGACAGTTTACACATGCATAGCCGGAGAAGTCGAGAAGGACGGGTTTGCCTTCTGCTTCTGCGATTGCCATACCCTTGTCATAGTCGTCATACTCTTCGAACGAACCGCCATAGAGGTTGAAGTCCTGGGTGTACAACGGAGGTGCAAATGCGCTGATTGATTTAAGTGGAGCGCCCCAAAGACCGGGTACGAGGTATACTGCAAATGAGAATGAGGTTACTGCAAGGAAGAATCGTGTTACAGATGTGGTTTCGGTCGGTCCATCGTGGCTGAAACGAAGTTTGCCCAAGAGGTAGAGGCCGAGGAGTACGAAAAGTACAATCCAGATTGCTAAGAATACTTCGCGGTCAAGAATACGCCAACCGTAAGCGAGGTCGGCTACGGAGAGGAACTTGAGCGAGAGGATGAGTTCGATAAAACCGAGTACTACTTTCACTGAGTTGAGCCAGCCGCCTGAGCGGGGGAGTTCTTTAAGCATCGAGGGGAAGAATGCAAAAAGACCGAAAGGAAGAGCCAAGCCTATAGCAAAGCCTCCCATACCCAAAAGCGGACCAAGAAGATTGCCCTGTGAGAAGGCTTCAACGAGCAAGGTGCCGATGATAGGACCAGTACATGAGAATGAAACGAGCACCAAGGTAAATGCCATAAAGAAGATGCTCAATACTCCGGTAGTATTATCGACGCGAGCGTCAATGGCGTTGCTCCACTTTGAGGGTAGTTGGATTTCGAATGCTCCAAAGAACGAGATCGCAAACACAACCAAGATTGCAAAGAAAATAAGGTTGAAAAGTGCGCTGGTTGCCAACTCGTTGAGCATGCCCGGACCGAAAATTAGGGTGAGGACGATACCAAGAATCAAGAAGATTACAATGATACTTGCGCTATATATTATGGCGTCGATAATTGAGCGACGGCGTGATTTGCTCTTTTTCAAGAAGAAACTTACTGTCATAGGAATCATAGGCCACACACAGGGGGTCATAAGTGCTACAAGACCGCCAAGGAAACCTAAGATTAGGATTGCCCAGTACGATTGTGATGCTGTTTCACTTTCTACTTCCACGGGTGCCCATGAAGCGGGTAGCTCTGTGAGCTGGGCGTTTGTGCTTTCGTTTGCGGCTGCTATATTTTCAGCCGATGCTTCGCCGAAAGGAATGCTGAATTCATATTTTGCAGGTGGTGTGCATGATTCCTCGGTACATGCCATATATCTTACTACACCTTCAACCTTGCCGGTAGCGTTTACCACCTTGAAGGGGAGACGAAGCTCGAATTCTCCAATCAACCAAGGAAGTGCAACGTCGCCACTATTGGGATCGGAGTGTAGTGTAGGTTCGATGCTGCACGAAAGTGGTCCGGTGGCTTCAAGTCCGTCAGCTAATACGATGTGTGTAGGATCAGGCATCATCATTGGGTCGCCATCGGCGGGCATTTCGAGGCCGTAGATGTGCCAAGTGTCGGCTACGTTAGCGTGGAACACAAGTGTGCCGGCGTCGGTGCCGTCTGCTTCGATTTCTGCAGTCCAACTCACGTTCTGTGCGATTTGCGCATTAGAACTGAGCCCTACGAATAATAGAAGCGTAAAAATAAGCGTTTTCAAAGTTTGGGCCATTGCTTATGTGATATTTGAGTTTTATTGCAATATAATTCAAATTTTCCACAAAGTTACGACAATAATAGCATTTATGAAAATTTTTTTGGTCGCTCATAGACTTTATACTTACTATTTTCACCTTTTTTACTACACTTTTGCTATTTGGCAATTAGTCATGATAATCTGATTTGGCGTTCTTCGAATAAATGCTTAATTTTGCGCGTTAATTTTGAGAATCAAGACGATGGCTAAGAATAATGCGGGGCGTGGTTTTTTAGGCCTCACTCCGGTGATAGTATTTTTGCTCCTTTATGTAGTGGTGTCGCTCGTCGCGGGTGATTTCTATGCAATGCCATTTTCGGTGGCGCTTTTAGTGGCCTCGGTATGGGCTGTAGCTATTACTCCGGGGCTCCTTGCTGCTCGATTGGAAACATATTCAAAAGCAGCAGGGCACTCGAATATCATATACATGATATGGATTTTTATCCTAGCAGGTGCTTTTGCTTCTTTGGCAAAGGAGATTGGTGCTGTTGATGCTACTGTTGATCTTACCTTGCGTTATCTCCCTGCCGGATTTGTCGTCCCGGGATTATTCATTGCAGCTTGCTTTATATCGCTTGCTGTGGGCACTTCGGTTGGTACTGTCGTGGCTCTTGCGCCGCTTGCTGCCGATATCGCTTCGTCGACCGATGGTAATGCAGCCTTCTTTGTTGCTGTAGTCCTTGGAGGTGCTTTCTTTGGCGATAATCTATCGTTTATTTCCGATACTACAATCGCCGCCACTCGTTCTCAAGGATGCGAGATGCAAGATAAGTTTAAGGCAAATCTTAAGATTGCTTTGCCGGCAGCTATTCTTACGCTGTTGGTTTATGTCTATCAAGCCGGCGAGGTCCCCGCAATGGCAACTCGCCCAGAAGCTCCTTCTGCTTGGCTTGTTTTACCTTACCTAATTGTCATCTTAACGGCTGTGATGCGCTGGAATGTAGCTCTTGTTCTTGTCCTTGGCATCGCCTCTGCTTTTGTTATCGGTTTGACGATGGGTACCTTGCCGCTCTCGCTTTGTGGTTATATGGGAGCAGGCGTCGAATCGATGGGTTCGCTGATTGTAGTTACTCTTATGTCGGCTGGTATGTTGGGCTTGGTAAAAGCTTGTGGAGGTATCGACTGGTTGCTTAATGTTCTTACTCGTCGAATCAATGGTATGCGTGGAGCAGAAGGTTGCGTGGCTCTGTTGGTGGGATTAGTCAATATGTGCACAGCAAACAATACCGTGGCGATTATCACTGTTGGGCATTTATCGCGTGAGATAGCAAATAGATATGGAATTGCGCCCCGCAAATGTGCATCTTTGCTCGACACGTGCTCGTGCATCGTGCAGTGCTTGATACCTTACGGAGCGCAGACCTTACTTGCGTGTTCGTTAACCGGATTGTCGCCTGCCGACCCATTCCCGTATCTCTACTATCCGTGGGCGCTTGCTATCGCGGTGTTTATCTCGGTGATTATTCCCGGCAAAGTTGGTTCATCAGCGTTGAAAGGCTGAGTCCCGAAAAGCCTTCAATAACAAGATCAGCTTTATCTACGAGGGTGGCGTGAGGATTAGTAGTCGATAGTGCTACCACCATACCACCGGCTGCTCGTCCGGCTTGCAATCCTGCATATGAATCTTCGAAAACTATAGCGTCAGCTGATGCAGCTCCCATACGGGATGCAGCTTTCATATATCCTTCGGGGTCGGGTTTTGAATTGACTACATCGGCATCGGTGAGTACGGCTTGGAAGTAGTCGCGAAATCCGGGATGCTGTGCGAAAAGACGTTCCATCTTGCGAGCTCCGCTACTTGTAACGATAGCAGCCGGCACCGAGTGTGCGCGAAGATCCTCAAGGAATTCAATTACACCGTCGAAGATAGGGTAGGGCATTACATTCTCTCGGGCGTAGAGATCTGCAATGATTTCTTCCTGCTCCTTGGGGTCGGGAAAGTAAGTATTGAGGATTCGGGGCAAGGTACTGCCTTTGATTACATGTGCAAAATCCTTTACACCGGTGGGATGAACGCGTTCGATATCGGTCCAAATTTCGGTGTAGATAGTCTCTGTGTCGACGAGTACTCCGTCGAGGTCAAAAAGGGCTGCTGAAGGTAATTTAATCATTCGATATAGTTGGAAATTAATCTTTTAGTGAAACTCCGTCAATGTCGGTCAGACGTGTTCGTAGTGCATCGGCATGATCTTGACGAATTCGCAAAGTCATTGAGCACGAGTTGTCGAATACTTGCTCTACCACTGCCGCCTCGCCGCTTTTAGTGAGTTTCATCACATCGTTCATCGCGAGGTACGGGAATGTGAAACTGATATCCGCCATATCGTGTCTTTCTTCTATTTCGGCAGCTTCGATGGCTTCGCGAGCTGCTTCTCGATATGCGGCTATTAGACCTGATGTACCGAGTTTTATGCCACCGAAATAGCGTACTACCACAATTACTATGTCAGTGAGACCGAACGAGTTGATTTGTCCGAGAATTGGCTTACCGGCAGTGCCCGATGGCTCGCCATTGTCGCTGCTGAGAAAGTCGACGCGTGCAGAGCCGAGCATATATGCCCAACATACGTGTCGTGCATCGTAGTATTTCTTCTGATAGTCTGCTATGACGGCTTTGGCTTCGGCTGCTGTTGTTACCGGATGGGCGAAGGAGAGAAATTTACTCATTTTCTCTTTGAAGATCGCTTCCGATGGTGCAACTATGGTGTGGTAAGTATCTGCCATATTGATGGTTTCCGCTGAAGATGTATTCCGGTTCGGTTAATATTTATGTGATTCGTTATTTAATTCGGTTTCGGTAAGGGGCGTCGCATTCATTTTGCGCCATACATACACAATATACGCCAAAACGAATGGTACCAGTAGCGACACCCAACTCATCACAGTAAGTGTAAATAGCGATGACGAGCTATTGGCAATCGTGAGCGAGGATTGTGGGTCAAGTGTTGACGGAAGGTACGCAGTATTGGCGTATCCGGCTATGCAGAAGAGAACTATTACAACTGCAGCAGCTCCTATGCCGGCATACCAGATGCCTTCGCGCCAATGTTGGTCGAAGTATGTCCGGAAGATTCCGTAAAGAGCCGAGAGGGTACCTCCGATAAGGATTAAAGATAGCCACCACATATCGAGAAGATTATTGTAGTAGATGTAATTTTCTTCGTAGAATGTTCCGTCGGATTCGGCGCGTAGCCCGCTGCTAAGGCATAATACAACTAAAAATGCAATATATAGCAATGCGAATATAATGCCATTGATAAGTGTTTTGCGACGCATTCGCGCGGTAAATTCGGGCACTCCTCCGATATTGTTGATAAAGTACAGTGCCGCCATAGTGCGAGCTAGGAAGAAGATGACAAATCCGAGTAAAAGGTTACGTGGGTTGGCTATGGATTCTAGACCATGAGTCGCAGACCACTGTGAAATGGTTGGCGCTGCAATATCCAAAATATTGGTTTTGGATATTGTAAACTCTCCGCCGAAGAAGAATGAGCCGACTGCTACACCGATAAGAACGCAACCGAATAACCCGTTAAACATCAAGAATCCGTCGTAAGTCCCGGTCCCGTAGACGTTGCCTTTCTTGCGCCGAAATTCGTAGCTAACCGCTTGAAGAACGAAACTAAGTAGTATGAGCATCCACAACCAATAAGCCCCTCCGAAACTAGTGCTGTAGAAGAGTGGAAATGACGCAAAGAATGCTCCGCCAAAGACTACGAGCGTCGTGTAGGTGAACTCCCATTTGCGTCCGAGTGAATTGACCATCAATTGGCGTTCTGCTTTGTTTTGGTTGGAGTATAGCATCGATTGTCCTCCTTGTACAAAGAGAAGAAATACGAGTGCCGCACCAAGAACGGCGATTATTAGCCACCAATAAGCTTGTAGTAATTCTAGTGTTTCCATATCCTTAGTGCTTGCTTGATTCTATGTTAGTTTTCGACGCCGTAGATATAAAACGTAGCATTATGCTTATTTCTGCTATTAGCAGTGCTGTGAAGATGCCGGCGAAAATCCAGAATGTGAGTTTTACCGACGATGATGGTATTGCCGAAATGGCTGCTGTGGTGGGCATCAAGTCTTGAATTACCCATGGTTGACGGCCGACTTCAGCTACAATCCATCCTGATTGGCTGCAAATCCATACAATTGCAATCGAAATGATGCCGATGATGCACAACCATGACTTTTCGAGCATGCTATCGCGGCGGTAGCTTAAGAATAAGAATACGAATAAGAATACAAGCAAGTATCCACCGAAAACTACCATTATATGGAAGGTGTAGAATGTGAGGTCGATGTTCGGAACGGCTTCTTCTGCCGACGTGAGGTAGCCATAACCGAAGTCTGCAAAGTTATCTTTAACAACTTCAGCTGCGGTTGCCATTGTTGCCGAATCTCCGATTGAAGATGCTTCGGCATATTCGCGCAAGGCTTCTCGCGCCTTCGTGCCGAGTACCATCCTGTCGGCGTAGCTGCGACCGTAGAGTGTATCTCCTTCGGATGTGAGTGTGATACCATGGATTAGGTCATTGACGCCCGGAATAAAGCCGGTTGTATTACCATGAACTAGTAACGAAAGACCATAAGGTATGTCGATACTGAAATACATCGGGGCATCGGGTGTGCGTTCGCTTTCCGGTTTGAGGATGCCGAAACCTACGAGGGCTTGACCGCATGAACCGTTATAGATACCCTCCATTGCAGCAAGTTTCATTGGTTGAACTCGAGATACTTGCACGGCTGAGCCATGGCCGGTCCAGAGGGTGAGTAGAATACCAAAAAGTCCTACCCAACTCCCTATGCGTATCGAGCTTTTGGCTGCGTCTACGTTGCGTCTACGCCATAGAAGCCAACAACTTACACCGATAACGAATACTCCTGCGAGTGTCCAGCCGCTGAATACGGCGTGGAAGAATTTATTTATTGCAACTGGGCTGAGTGCTACCGCAAAAAAGTCGGTCATTACATTGCGCATCTGTGCAGGGTCGAATTCCATCCCTACTGGCGATTGCATCCATGCGTTTGCTACCAATATCCATAAAGCTGAGAGTGATACTCCGAGTGCTGTAAGCCATGTTGATGCGAGGTGAAAGCCGCGGCTTACCTTGTTCCAGCCAAAGAACATTACCGCCACGAATGTAGCCTCCATAAAGAATGCCAAGATCCCTTCGATTGCAAGAGGCGCTCCAAATATGTCGCCTACAAACCAACTATAGTTCGACCAATTGGTGCCAAACTCAAATTCGAGAATCAAGCCGGTGGCAACACCACATGCAAAGTTAATTCCGAATATTGTCATCCAAAATTGTGTGATGCCTTTCCATCGCTCTTCTCCGGTGCGGTAATAGAGCGTTTCCATTATAGCAACAATAACTGCCAAGCCTATTGTGAGTGGAACGAAAAGCCAATGGTACATGGCTGTAAGGGCAAATTGTGCCCTCGACCAATCAACAACTCCTATTAAGTCATTCATAGTTATGAGATTTTGAAGTTTGGTTAGTCTTTGGAGTGGCTAGGGCTTCGCGAACAGCCTCGGCACGTTGATCATCGGTGTCATAGTTGGTCGCTAAGACATCGGGAAAGAAAAACAGTTTGAGGATGGCGAAGAAAATAAAGAGTTTAATCAATATTATGAGCCATAGGCTACGTCCAATGGTCATATTTCGGAATCCTTCGACATACATCGCTGTTGCGCGGTGGAGAAAATCATGGACTCCTTTCATATTGTTAAATCTTTGGAGGAATATCGGAGGTTATTGTTTTTGGTTGTGGTTCGGGTTCTTTATGCACGAGTTTGTTGTCGGGTGCCTTCATCTTCACTTTTAATTCATCGAATCCTTTGCCATATACGCCATTGACATTACACTGTGTTGTGAAGGCATCGGGATCGATAGATTTGATGATACGAGAGATTGTTACCGATTCTATTTTGCGGCACATTACCAAAAGTACTTTTACGTCCTGCTTAGAGTACCAACCCATGCCGTTGAGTACCGTGCAACCGCGTCGTGCTTCATTATTAATTGCTGTAGCTATTTCTTCCCATTTACGTGAGAAGATAGTGAATTGTACAGCCTGTCGGTTGGTGTTTACCACCATATCTGCTACATAAGATGCAAGAATAAGGACTACAAAGCCGTAGACCATCTTGTCGAATTGGTGGAAGAGAAAGAAAGATGATGAAATAATTACACAGTCGGTATAAAGCATCGTGCGACCGATACTTACATTGGTGTATTTAAGCACCATAGCCGCTACAATATCAGTGCCGCCACTCGAACCATTATGGGTAAAGGCTATACCGACACCCATACCGGCGCATGCACCGCCAATTACTACGTTCATAAGGGGATCATTGAAGAAGCCTCCTTCAAAAATTGGTTGGAATATTGTTATAAACACCGATATGGCAGTCGCGCCATAGATTGTGCCTATCACAAATTTCTTACCTACTATCTTATATGCTATTGCTAGCAATAGAAAGTTGAGGAAGAGTTGCGAGATACCTACTGGTATGCCAGTCAAGAAATAGATAATAGTGCCTACGCCGGAGAGGCCTCCGATCACAACATCTTGTGGAAGGATGAATGCACAAAATCCAACGGCATAAAGTGCCATGCCGAAGGTGATGAAAAAGTAGTCGCGCGCGGTGCGCCAAAGGTGTGTTTTATCTACTGCCATGATTACGCCGTTACTTTGGCGCAACAAAATTAGTGAAAAATATTCTTACTTTATGAACTTGTTGAAAAAATATCTGCGAAAAAGTTGTTTTAAATTCATACCTTTGCACTACGAAATAATTCTAGTCTTATGATTATCAATTCTGCACGCTTCGTTATTAGTAATGCCGACTATCGTAAATGTCCTACCGATCGTCGCCACGAATATGCTTTTATTGGCCGCTCAAACGTTGGTAAGTCTTCGCTTATCAATATGTTGACCGGTCGTAAGAATCTTGCTATGACATCGGCTACCCCGGGCAAAACTATGCTTATCAATCATTTTATGATTAATGAGAGTTGGTATATTGTCGACCTTCCAGGCTATGGATATGCTCGACGAAGCAAAAGTGAATTGGTTAAGCTCGAAAGCTTAATCAAAAATTATATTTTGAAGCGTGAGCAGATGACAAACCTGTTCGTCCTCATTGATAGTCGTCATAAACCTCAGCAAATCGACCTTGAGTTTATGGATTGGCTAGGTGAAAATGGCGTACCTTTCAGCATTGTGTTCACAAAACTAGATAAACAATCGGCTTCGGCTGCCGACCGACAAATTAACGAATACCTAAAAGTTCTCCGACAGTCGTGGGAAGAGCTTCCTCCGGTATTCCGAACATCAAGCGAGAAAGGTATCGGACGAAATGACCTCCTCGACTACATAGAAGAGCTAAATAAGCTCGAATTATCAGCCGAATAAATCTATATAATATTCACCCTATCGAAATGGCTCGATTTAGCATTGCTAGGTCGAGCTTTTGCTTGCCTTCTAAAAAGAATCACGCCGCATCCTCGTGGGTGCGGCGTGAGAAGTTGTGTATGGTTCTAAATTTAATTATTGCTCGGGATCGAGGATGATTACTCGGTAGCCATCTTGTGCAAGTACTTCTTTCATGTAGTTCTGTACATCGTCAACTGTGATGGTTTTGAGTACATCAGATGTTGTGTGGAAGGTGTCAACACCATTGAGGTTTGTTGCAACGATGCCTGATACCCAGCTTTCGTTCTTTTCAAGGCTTTCAGCAATCTCTTTCTGCATAAACTCGATAGCAGGCTTAACTTCGTCCTCTGCTACGGTTGAAGTGAGCGAGTTGATGATGCTCTTGATTTCGTCGAGGACCTGCTCTTTGAGTTCGGGTTTCATGGGGAAGCCTGACTGGAAGAGTGTGTTTGTAGTGCCCTGACGAAGCATCATACCGCTAGCGTTGATCGAGTAAACTGCACCCATTTCTTCACGAATCTTATTGAGGAAACGTTTTGTGAGAATCTGACCTACAATCTGAGCAAGTGCTTTGTTCTTTGTGGTGTAGGGAAGGTTGGCTGTAATGGTGATGAGGCCCCAAGTCTGTGGTGTCTCCATCTTGGTGGTGAAGTGGTTTAAGCCAGAACCCTTTGCGATATCGAAATCTGCTTTGAATTTAACCGACTTGGTCGCTTTCTTTGCATTTGCGGGGAGAGTAGCAATGTACTGTTCCATCAAGGGGATGAATGTATCGAGGTTGATATCACCTACGAATGTGAATGCGTAGTCGGCTGCATTAGCTGTCATCTTGCGAGCGAGCTCGTTGATTGTGTTGAGGTCGGCTGCTTTGATATCGGCTACGGTGATGGGCTGACGGAGGGGCGATGCGTAAAGCACGCTCATAAGGTCTTTCTGGAAGATGTACTGAGGATTGGTTTCCTGGTTTGCCAAGATGCCGGCATAAGCGTCGCGTTTAGCAGCAAACTCGTCTGCCTTGATGTTGTAGCCGGTGAAGTAGGCGTAGAGGATTTCCATTGCAGCCGGAAGGTCTTTAACTGTCGACGATCCTTCGATTTCGCGGTTGTAAGCGTCGAAACCGAAACCTACGCTGAACTGCTTGCCCTGAAGGTATTTCTGGATGTCTGAGTTTGAGTAGTCGAAGAATGATTCAACTGAAGCTGCGTAGGGGAAGAATTTTACGCTTGCTGCAACGGCAGGATCCAATTCGCTCATCGCATTGCCAAGAGCGGTTGCATTGAATACGATTTCGTTAGTCTTGAAAGTGGTGGGCTTAACGAGAACCTTCACACCATTGCTGAGAGTATATACGGTCGCATCCCACAAGTCGTTATGTTCAGTTTTTACCACCTTGCCGGGTTTGGGAAGGTTGGGGATGAGGGGATCTTCGCGCATTTCGTCCTTGTAGGGCTCGAGAGTTTCGGCATCTACACTTTCGGTAGCTGCAATGAAGTCGGCTTCAGTAGGTACGGGGAACCCTTCTGCATCGGGGAAGACAGCGAGTACTACGCGGTTGTCTTCGGTTACCATTTCTGCAAGGGTTTGATTGATAGCTTCAACGGGAAGGTACTGAGCCATCTGCTCCATGATAGCCTTTTCTACTTCGATGCCGGGGGCTGGGATGCAACGGGTGAAGAGTTGAGCATACTCGCGTGAGTAGCTTCCATTTTCACGGTGTTCGCGTTCTTCATACATCTTTTCGTAGCTCGAAAGGAAGTTGGTCTTCGCACGTTCGTATTCACCGATGGTGAAACCACCGCGTACGGCACGAAGAAGTTCGCGATATGCCTGTGCGTAGGCTGGTACTGCGTCTGTGTCTTTAGGCTTAACGGTAAGGTTGAGCGAGCCTTGTGTATCGGCGAGGAAGAAGTTGCCGATGTTCACAGAAGCGCGAGCGTATTCGGTCTCGGGTTTGTTGGCGAGTTCGGCAAAACGGGCATTAAGCATAGCTGAAATCATCGAAGAAATGTAGCTAGTAGGGAAGTATGCCTGAGTATTGCGGTATTCGCGGGGAAGGTTGAGTGCGTTGGTCTTAATCATAAGGTCAACTTCAGCCGAACCGATTTCTTTGTCTTTGCCGATAGCGTAGATGGTGCCGGGAGTATCTTCTACGGGGTAGTAAATACGCTCTGCTGCATTTTCGGGCATTTGAATGTGTGAGAAGATTTCTTTAATCTTGTTCTCGATGTACACAGGGTCAATGTCGCCGATAACGATAACTGCTTGTTGGTCCGGACGATACCATTTGTGGTAGTAGTCGATAAGAGCCTGTGCAGGGAAGTTATCTACTACTTCCATAGTACCGATGGGGAGACGGTAGCCATAGCGGTCGTTGGGGTAAATGACGGGGAGGAGCTGTTCGTAAACGCGCATTTCCCCTACCATTGACTGGCGCCATTCTTCGTGGATCACACCGCGTTCGGCATCAATTTCCTTGGGGTCGAGGGTAAGACCGCACGACCAGTCGTGAAGGATAAGAAGGCAAGAGTCTTGAACGCCGGTGCGTTCGACGGGTACGTTAGAGATATTGTAAACGGTTTCGTCGATTGATGTGTAGGCGTTGAGGTTGTAGCCGAATTTTACACCAACTGATTCAAGCCAGTTGATGATACCTTTTTCAGGGAAGTTGTCGGTGCCGTTGAAGCACATGTGTTCGAGGAAGTGTGCAAGACCGCGCTGGTGGTCTTCTTCGAGAATCGAACCTACTTTCTGTGCAATGTAGAAGTCGGCTTGACCTTTAGGGGTTTCGTTATGACGGATGTAATAGGTGAGTCCATTTTCGAGCACTCCTGTTACGAGGGCGGGGTCTGTGGGCAGAGGAGGGAATTGCTCCTGTGCTACTGATACGCCTACTGCGGTTACTGCCATCATTATAAAAGCAATGCCGCGCAAAACTAGCTTTTTCATAGTGTGGAATATTTGATTTCTATTTTGCATATTAGACGCAAAGGTAGCGATTTTCTTACGTTTCTTTTGTTAAAGTGTGTTTATTATCGCTGTTTTGCAGTCGTTTTTGACGAAAAACGCCACGACTTGAAGCCGTGGCGTGTATGTCGATTATTCCCATTCGATTGTTGCCGGTGGCTTCGACGAGATGTCGTAGCATACGCGGTTTACGCCTCGAACTTTGTTGATAATTTCGTTAGATACTTTGGCAAGGAATTCGTAGGGGAGGTGAGCCCAGTCGGCTGTCATGGCATCGGTCGATGTTACTGCGCGAAGTGCAACTGCTCGTTCGTATGTACGTTCGTCGCCCATTACACCTACGCTCTGTACGGGAAGTAGAATAACGCCAGCCTGCCATACGTCGTTATAAAGGCCGCTATCGCGAAGTCCTTGAATGAAGATGTGATCGGCTTCCTGAAGAATACCTACTTTTTCGCGTGTAACTTCTCCGAGAATGCGCACCGCAAGGCCGGGACCGGGGAACGGATGACGCGAAATGAGGTGCTCGGGCATACCCAATGCACGGCCTACTGCACGTACTTCGTCCTTAAAGAGGAGGCGGAGGGGTTCACAAAGGCTGAGGTTCATGCGTTCGGGGAGACCGCCTACGTTGTGGTGGCTCTTGATAACTGTGCCGGTGATTGAAAGTGATTCGATGCAGTCGGGGTAGATAGTGCCCTGAGCGAGCCAACGTGCATCGGTGATTTTAGCAGCTTCGGCATCGAATACTTCGATAAAGTCTGCACCGATGATTTTACGTTTGCGTTCGGGGTCGGTTACGCCGGCTAAGTCGCTGAAGAATTTTTCGGAAGCGTCTACGCCGCGAACGTTAAGGCCGAGGCATTCGTAGTCGCGGAGTACGTCGGCAAACTCGTTTTTACGGAGCATACCGTGGTCAACGAAGATACAGGTAAGGTTCGAGCCGATTGCTCGGTTGAGAAGAACTGCTGCTACCGACGAATCCACACCACCGCTAAGACCGAGAATTACGCGGTCATTGCCCAATTTTGCTTTAAGCTCGGCTACGGTAGTTTCGATAAACGATTCGGCACTCCATGAGCGAGATGCTCCGCAGATGCCTACTGTGAAGTTTTCGAGCAAGCGCATACCGCACTCGCTGTGGTAAACTTCGGGGTGGAACTGTACGCCCCACATCTTAGCACCTGCGCTAAAGGCTGCGAATTTAACATCCGAAGTTGATGCAACGCAATTGTAGCCTTCGGGAAGATTGGTGATGGTGTCGCCGTGGCTCATCCAAATCTGGGCGCCTACGTCGATTCCGTCGAAAAGTTTGCAAGAGCTATCGATATAGCTGAGGTTGGCGCGGCCATATTCGCGCGATGGAGCCGGCTCTACGTTGCCACCGGCTGTGTACGCCATAAGCTGGGCGCCATAGCAAATGCCGAGTACGGGGACGGCTGCATTGATAGCTGCAATGTCGACGCGGAATGCGTCTTTGTCATATACCGACAACGGGCTTCCTGAAAGGATTACGCCGATAATACCTTCTTCTGCTTCGCGGCCGAAGGGGTATTTGTTGTACGGAATGATTTCGCTATAGATGTTCAACTCGCGTACGCGACGTCCAATTAGCTGTGTCGTCTGCGAGCCAAAATCTAGGATAACAATCTTTTCCTGCATAAGGTTAAGGTATAGGGTGTAATTTTGCCACAAAGTTAGCCATTTTTTGCCGTTTATACAACAACCCCGACTCCTATCATTTTTTTTGACCTTTTTTATGTAAAAATACGCGCGCCATTGCTTCTTGCAATGACGCGCGGTATATGTGAGCTTAATTATTAGATTAAGCGTTGATGAGCGATACGATGAGTTCTTTTTCATCTTCGGCTGAAGGTGCGATGGCTACTTTGCCTTCGCGAGCGAGCCAACCGAGTGCTGCGAAAACTTCTTTGTCTTTGAGTTTTGTAGCTTTTTTGAGCTGTTTAACAGTGAGTGATTCGGTAGTGCTGAGTGCTACCCAAACAGTGCCGGCGTATGTGCCGATTACTTCAGTGTTCATACCTTTGGATGTTAGTTGTTAGACATTAAATTTCTTGTTCGTTGTTGTAATTTCGGTTTCACGCTGCAAAATTAACATTTTTTGCAAAACAATCAACTATAAAAACTTGGAAACCTGCTAAAAGATAGGCAATATTGCGGTTATTGCTTTTTATTTCGTGGACCGTACCAACGGCGCTTCTTTTGTTTTGGTTTATCTTGCGAACCTTCGTCGGCAGGTTTGGCTTCACCTTTTGGTTTCGATGAGTGTCGTTTGTTTCCATTGTTCGGTCGACGTTGGCCTGGTCTGCGATGACGCTTGTCGTCGCGCGGGGCTTCGTTTTCCGACGGGCCTTCTCCAAACTCTGCAGGGATAATTTCTCGGCGTACTTTTATTTCGAGGAATTTCTCTATTTGGTCGAAACGACGGCGGTCTTTTTCGCAGACAAATGTAACGGCTTTGCCGTCGGCATCTGCGCGAGCGGTACGTCCGATACGGTGTACATAGTCCTCTGCTTCGTGGGGAACGTCGTAGTTGACAACCATGGCAATATCGTCGATATCAATGCCTCGAGCGAGAATGTCGGTGGCGATGAGAATATCAACGCGACCGGCGCGGAAGTCGTGGAGTACTTTTTCACGTGCAGCTTGGTCGAGGTCGGAGTGCATCTCGGCTGTTTTCCACTTGTGTCGACGCATTGCTTGCGAGAGTTGACGGACTTTTAGTTTCGACGACGAGAATACAATCACCTTTTTAGAGAATCCTTGTTCGAATAGGTAGTTGAGAAGGTTCTCTTTTTGATATTCGTGGCAGATAAATACCGATTGATCAACCTTTTCAGCAGGTTTCGATACTGCTATTTTTACTTCGATCGGGTTAGTGAGGATAGTCTTGGCAAGCTGCTGAATTTTCTTAGGCATTGTTGCCGAGAACATTAGGGTTTGACGCTGCTCCGGCAACTCGGCTACGATACGCATAATATCGTCCGAAAATCCCATGTCGAGCATACGGTCGGCTTCGTCTAGAATGAAAAACTCCACTTTCGAGAGGTCGACATAACCCATCTTCATGTGTGCGAGTAAGCGTCCGGGAGTGGCGATTACAAGATCGGCACCGCTACGGAGGGCATGCTGCTGACGGGCGAATTCTTTACCATCGTTACCACCATGGATTGCTAAGCTGCTCACAGGTAGATAGTAAGAGAATCCTTCCATCTGTCGGTCGATTTGTTGGGCGAGTTCGTGAGTCGGCACCATCACAACGCAGCGCACTGCATGTGCCGGTCGTTCGGTCTCTGCCAAGAGGTCGATGACGGGTAGAAGGTAAGCGGCGGTCTTGCCGGTGCCTGTCTGTGCGCACGCTATCAAGTCGCGACCTTCGAGAATTGGGTCGATGGTCTGCTCTTGAATTGGTGTACATTCTTCGAATTGCATTGCATCGAGTGCATCGAGCAATTCGTCGCTTATATTTAGCTCGTCAAATCGCATTGGTAGAGGGTACTTATCTGTTATTCAATATCTTCATCGTCGTCATCAAAGTCGAAATCGAAATCCCAACCGTCGTCAGACATCGAGTCGGTAAACTTCGACAATTGACGACCGTCGCGTTTCGTGGGACGACCAAGTCCTTTTTGACGGTCGATAAATCCGGAAATCTTCACTACCTCAAGCAAGTCGTATTGCTCTTGTGGAGTGATATTTTCCATGTAATCAGGCACGAGTTTCGCACCGAGACGGTTCTGTGTGAGCGCTTTCACACGGAATGTGAATGTAATGGGCGGTTTGCGCACATAGATTGTATCGCCAATCTCGACCATACGAGATGGCTTGATAGCAACTGCAGGGTCGCCCATCATTACTCGTCCCTTTTTGCAGGCGTCGGTGGCGATGGTGCGGGTTTTGAATACTCGCATTGCCCATAGCCATTTATCGATTCTAACTGCCATTATCGGGGAACTTTACTTGTTGTTATACTTGCACATAGCATTGCCAAGGCCGGCGAGAACGTATTCGCGAATTGCTTCTACTGCAATATCGATGCGCTCGTTGAGCAACTTTTGGTCTTCGGGGTTGAAGTTTCCGAGTACGAAGTCGATTTGACAGCCGCGAGCAAAGTCATTGCCGATACCGAATCGGAGACGAGGATATGCGTCGGTGCCTAGCATTTGTGCTATGTTTTTAAGGCCGTTATGGCCGGCATCGCTACCACGTGCTTTGAGGCGGATGGCGCCAAGGGGCAAGGCGAGGTCATCAACAAGTATCAAGATGTTCGAAAGATCGATGCCTTCCTGCTCTTTCCAGTATCTAACGGCATTGCCGCTCAGATTCATAAAAGTGGAGGGCTTTAGGAGTACTACTTGCTTGTTTTTGATTCGACCGCGTCCCACATCGCCATAGCGCGAGGTAGAAAAAGAAATATTGGACGCCTCGGCAAAGGCGTCCAATATCATAAATCCGATGTTGTGTCGGGTATTACGGTATTCATCTCCGATATTACCCAGCCCAACTATAAGGTACTTCATCGAGTCGATGTAGTGTTTTTAGCGGATTACTTGTTTGCAGCAGCGGCAGCAGCAGCGGCACCACGGGCAGCACGAGTGAGCTGTACAGCGCAAACAACAGCGTTCTTAGCGTTTACGAGTTCGAGACCTTCGAAGTGGATGTCGCCTACCTGGAGTGTCTTACCGAGACCGAGGGTGTCAACGTTGATAACGAGACGTTCGGGGATTGCGGTGTAGGGAGCGCGTACTTTGAGCTTCTTCATAGAAAGAGTGAGCTTACCACCGGCTTTAACACCTTCTGCGTGGCCTTCGAGCTTAACGGGAACTTCGAATACTACGGGTTTGTCTTCGAATACTTCGAGGAGGTCGATGTGAAGGATGGTATCCTTTACAGGGTGGAACTGGATGTCTTTGAGAAGAGCCATGCGAGTTTCACCGTGGAGATCGAGCTCGATTGCGAAGATTTCGGGAGTATAGATGAGCTTGCGCACTGCGTCCTGCGATACTACGAGGTCGGTTGTGATGAGGCCCTTACCGTTGCCGATTTCTACGATCTTTTCGCCTTCACGGAGTGTGCCTGCGAAAGGAAGTTCGATGGTCTTACCGCCATTAAGAACTACGGGGATTTTGCTGTCGCCGCGGAGTGCTTTAGCGGCCTTTTTGCCGAGAACGGTACGGGGCTCGGCGCTGAGCTTAAATGTCTTCATTGTGTAAATAATTTGTTTGTGTTACTCAAAATTAAGATTTTGCTCCTTAATTTCCCATCACACGGGGATGCTAAAAAGCGGTGCAAAGTTACAATTTTTTTTTGATTCTGCAAAATATTATCTAGCTGACTCTTAATTTTTTTGAAATGTGATTCAAGATTTCGAAGTTTTTGTATTTCGTTTTTGAAACTACATCAAAATTTTATTTAAATTTACGGAAGATTTGAGAGTGTGAGTTAAAGCTTGAGATTTGCGATAGCTTTGAATATGAAAAAAGACGTACTAGATATCCCCTTTTATCGGTTGCAGGAGTTGCTTCCGGCTATAGATAACTTCTATCTATCGGCCGATCATTTTGTGTCGCTAGATATATCACCGCTGAATCTGAAGCATTTATTGCAACCCGATGAGCCTTATTATCTTCATGACGGAAATGTGGCGATTGCCACAAGTGGCGAAGCCTGTGCAAAAATCAATATGGTTGATGTGAGTGTGAAGCGCAATGATTTGCTGTTTATTCCACCTAAAAGTACGATTGAGATACATTCGCGCACTGAGGATGTGAATTTTATGGCTTTTTCCTTCCGCAATATTCACCTTTCGCGTCAGACGAATAATTTTATACAGCTACATCTTTCGCCTGATGAGCAAACGCTATTCTCGACGTACATTCGGTTGTTGTGCCATAGTATCGCCACAGAAGATGGCATTCATGTCTATGATCGACTGGCTGAAGCAATCATTGAGAATGTATTTATGCTTCACGACCGTTTTAAAACATCGTCGACTAAGAAAAATACGCGCAATCAGGAATTATTGCACCTATTCTTCGATTTACTAAATCAGCAGCACGGCAGACAGCGAAATCCGGCATTTTTTGCCGATAGACTCAGCGTTACGGCAAATTACTTAGGAAAGGTAATCAAGCAAGAAAGTGGCGAACCAATGATGAAATGGATAAATCGCTCTGTGATACAGCAAGCAAAAATCGATTTAAAACATACGTCGATGCCAATCTATGTTATAGCAGAAAAGCTTTTATTTCCGAATCCATCGTTTTTTAATAAATTTTTTAAGCGCGAAACCGGCATGACGCCCAAGCAATATCGCGAGTT
>CAZYYV010000033.1:12651-25757 GCA_964651295.1 uncultured Bacteroides sp. | reverse complement strand
CGTGTATGTGTATGCGGACGGTTTCGCCACGTTGGCGGAGTTGCTCAAGGGTCATGATTACTTCCTTTTCGTGGCGCGTAAGCGAGCGACCCAACCACTTCGTAAAGGCGAGTGAGTAGTTGGGCTGCGTAGCGGTTAGGCGCTTGCGTTGGAGTATTCGACGAGATTTGAGCACTTTGTATAGTTTTGGTGCAAAGGTAGGATGGACGTGGAAGGTTTGATTGTAGAATTTTTCTTTTGCGGGGAAAAGATATGGGGGATGAATGATTTTTTTGATGGAAATGGGATGAATTTATTATGGAATTTATGTACACACTTTCTTGTCGCTCATTGACTCTACTATTTTGATTATTATTGGCAAAGTCTTGTGTATGTCGAATTATTTTCATATATTTGCGTATACTTTTTGAGGAACTTTAGCGAGTTCTATTTTTCTGAAGCATTAAGAGACGGTTTAAATACCGCTCCAACCGAGTTTTCATAATAACCACGGTGGGAAATCAATGCGAATTAATGATTGAATAAATAGAAAATCATTTAATTAAAAAAATTATGGATAAGAAAGAATTTTATGACATTTCAAGCGGTGAAGAAGCCCATATGGCGTCCTCATTGCTTTGTTGTTGCTTGCGTTATCGGAATAACGTAAAGTTTGGTTGCCATTTCATTTAAGGTCAACATTTTTCGTGAATTAAATTACGGGTCGCACGACATTCACGCCGAATACGGTGTGAGTGCAATTCATATAGTATCCTAATTTCGGATTACCATTAAAACTAACACGCTATGACACAGTATAACGAAAATCAAGAATCAGGTTCAGTAGAAATGCCCGAAGAAAAGAATGGCAACGAATATTTTGCAGACAAGGTGAATCACCCACATAATGGCATCATCCTTATGAATGGCACGATATTGACGTGCTTTCCTAATGAAGACCAGCGGAACGAGAGGCGTTCCGTAGCGAAAGACGAATCGAACTCCGTTGATATGGCAGCGGAACAGCAACGATTTATCGCTAATACATTCTATTTGTTGTCCCACCGCGAACGCATTATGCAAGATAGTCGTATGTTTCTTGCCCCGGTAGGAGTGCAGAGTGGGCTAGCTTACATGGGCAGAGGTGGTTTTCGCAACCCGACGATAGGCGTTTATCTTGAGTGGTGGGGAAATTGTATAGGAGCAATGCGTACTATTGGAAAAGAGCGTAGAAGCCTTGTATATCAGCTAGCCGGATCACCTTTGAGCGGTAATAATCGTTGTCGAGAAGTGTTCGAAGACGGAACGACAAATATCGTTACGCTTTTGCCGTTCAGCTCATATTGGCGTACGTTTATCAATATCAACAAACGATATAAAGAAGCGAAACACCAATATCAAGCGTATACACTCCGAGAGGTGCTAGATATATTGCGTCAAGAAGACGGAGGCGGCGTGGACTATGCACATAACGTTAAGGAATACTTTATGGAGCACAGGATTAAAGAACTCAATGAACGCGTTATAACGCTGGAAAAGAAGTCATCGGAATTGTATACGGAGTATCAAGAGACGTTGATAAAGTACAACGAGACGACATTGCGCAAGACTTGTGAGGAATACCAACAGCTCAAATCTACGTCTAACAAAGAGATAGAAAATCTCAAGGCTCAGAAAAATAGTTTGAAAAGCGAATTAAAACAAGGGCATCTTGACAACATAAACTATCAGCGAAAAGTAATGTCGTTGAATAAGCGCATCGCGGAATTGTGCTCAATACAGAGGGAGATATTCAATATGATATGCAAAGAGTATAGAGAAGAAGGTATTCGCGAGGATGCCATAAAAGAATATATCGAACGAATTGAAAATGAGTAATATTTGGCAACAATATGCCGATAGCCGCGGTATCAAATATCGAGGCTATCAACTTTTTGGTAGTAAGTGTGCCAAATTATATGTAAAGCGAAATGGGCTGTTCTTTTTATTTTGTCGAATGACGGAAAATTACTAAATTTGTGAGTTGATAGCAGTTGTCTGCAAATATCACAAAAATTAGTCAGAAAATATAAATTAACACCGCTATATCGATATGAAATTCAATGTTTCGAGCAAAGCCTTCTATAACGCAGCATCAGCTGTAAGTAAGGTGATTAATTCAAAGAACGCTCTTGCAATCCTCGATAATTTCTACCTTTCACTCGAAGGTAATACCCTTACTATCACAGGTTCAGACCAAGAAAATGCACTTACTGCACGACTAGAAGTAACCGGCGTAAATGGTGAAGGTAATTTCTGTCTCGGAGCACGTCGTCTGGTTGAACTTCTCAAAGAATTGCCCGACCAAGGTATGGAAGTAAACGTAAACGAAGATACCCTCGAAGTACAACTTACATATTCGTCGGGTCACTATTCGTTCGTAGCACTTCCCGGCGACCAGTATCCGCAGTTCCACGCAGATACAACCGGCGAGCCAATTTCATTCTCCATCGCAGCAGAACAGATGCTCGCTGGCCTCGACAATACAATGTTTGCAGTTAGCAACGATGAGTATCGTCAGATTATGCAGGGCGTGCTCTTCGATATTGCCCCGGATAGCATAACATTTGTAGCGACAGATACACGTAAACTCGTTCGCTATATCGACCGTCGTACCGCCCCCGGCGTAACCGGTAGCTGTGTAATCCCTGCAAAGCCCTCGACAATCATCAAGAATGTATTCGTTAAGGAAGAATCGCTTAATATCACCATGAACGCTCGCAACGCCGTTATTGAAAGCGAACATTATACATTCCAATGTACATTCCTCAACGGTAACTATCCTGATTACAACCGTGTAATTCCTAAAAACAATACCCAGGTTCTTACAGTAGATCGAGCATCGCTCCTTAATGCAGTTCGTCGCGTAGGTATCTTTGTAGAAGTAGATGGCGGCCTCGAAAAATTCCGCATTACACCTGACAGCATTCTTCTCAAATCTAACGACCCCAATCTCTGCACCAGCGCTCGCGAACAAGTGCCTTGTTCGTTTACCGGATCAGAACTTACAATCGGATTCAGTGCAAACTATCTTGTAGAAATACTTACAACTCTTAAGGGCACAGAAGTGATTGTAAATCTCGGAGATGCAGGCCGTCCCGGCGTATTCCGTCCAGGTGAAGAGCCCGAAAATACCGAGCTCGTTATGCTCCTTATGCCCATGACTGTCGGCGACTTCTAATCTGGAATAATAATGAAACTAAAGCTCACTCGTCCCTTAGTTTTTTTCGATCTCGAAACTACCGGTACGAATATCAATACCGATCGAATCGTCGAAATCTCGTTGGTGAAACTGATGCCAAACGGAGAAACCATCGAGAAAACTCGTCGAATTAACCCCGAAATGCACATACCGGAGGAGTCGACTGCTATCCATCATATCACAGATGAAGATGTGGCAAATGAACCGACTTTCCGTCAGGTAGCTGCATCGCTAGCTCAGATTATGTCGGGCTGCGATATTGCCGGATTCAATAGCAATAGATTCGACATTCCTTTGCTTGACCAAGAATTTGTTAGAGCAGGAGTGGATTTCGATTTCACCAAGGCTCGTTTTATCGACGTTCAGACAATCTATCACAAGAAAGAACCTCGTACACTTGTAGCTGCATATCGTTACTACTGCGATAAAGACCTTACAGAGGCTCACAGCGCGCTCGCCGATACGATGGCAACTAAAGACGTGCTTCTCGCTCAACTTGAGAAATACGATGATCTTCCTTGCGAAGTAGGCGCATTGTCGGAGTTTGCGTCGAATAACAGAAATGTAGACCTGATGGGTCGCTTAATCTTTGACGACCAAGGTCGCGAAGTAATCAATTTCGGTAAGTACAAAGGGCAGTTGGCTGAAGACGTTCTACGTCGCGATCCCGGCTATAGCAGTTGGATACAAAACGGCGACTTTGCTCAAAATACAAAGAACGCATTCAAGCGTATCGAACTTCGAATGAGAATGAAGAAATAATGACCAATCTCAAAGGCAAACATATAATCCTCGGAATCAGCGGAGGCATCGCAGCATATAAAAGCGTGATGCTTCTGCGATTGCTTGTTAAAGCCGGAGCTGAAGTTCAGGTGATAATAACCCCAAATGGAAAAGAATTTATCACCCCAGTAACTCTCTCGGCTCTTTCGGGCAAACCAGTCATCAGCGAGTTTTTTACAGCAAACACAGGCGAATGGCACTCACACGTCGACCTCGGCCTGTGGGCAGATGCAATGATTATCGCCCCGGCGACGGCATCGACCCTCGCAAAAATGGCAACCGGGGTAGCTGATAATATGCTTATTACAACATATTTGTCGGCAAAAGCACCGGTGTTTGTTGCACCTGCGATGGACCTAGATATGATGGCACATCCGAGTACCAATCGCAACTTGGCTACACTCAAAGCCGATGGCGTTACTATCATTGAGCCTGAAGTTGGCGAGCTTGCCAGCCATCTTGTAGGCAAAGGTCGTATGGAAGAGCCCGAGAAGATTGCAGAAGTGCTAGATACATTCTTTGGTACACAGCAATCGCTTGCCGGTAAGCGTGTTCTTATCACAGCAGGTCCGACATACGAACGCATCGATCCGGTTCGATTTATCGGAAATTTTTCGACAGGCAAAATGGGCTACGCAATTGCTAGAGAAGCCGCACGACGTGGGGCTGATGTTACGCTCGTTAGCGGTCCGACCGACCTTGCCGATCCGGCGAAAGTGCGCACAATCCGTGTTGAAAGTGCTCGTCAGATGCTCGCAGCATGTGAAGCAGTGTTTGCCGATTCAGACATAGCGATTATGTCGGCTGCAGTTGCCGATTATGCGCCCAAACACTTTATCGACAAGAAGATAAAGCGCGAACACGACGGTATTGACTCAATAGAGCTTGTTAAGAATCCCGACATAGCCGCTACACTCGGTGCAAAAAAGAGGGTAGGGCAGATTATGGTTGGTTTTGCTCTCGAAACCGGAGAACTCGTGGATGCCGAGGCTAATGCTCGCGAGAAACTCGACAGAAAGAATCTTGATATGGTAGTGCTCAATACACTCGCCGATAAAGGAGCCGGTTTTGGCACAGAAACCAATAAGGTTACTATCATATCGCGCGAAAGTGTAGAGTCATATGCTCTTAAAAGCAAGTCAGAAGTCGCAGCCGATATTCTCGATAGCATCACAAAACGACTATGAAGAAAACTCTCTCCGCATATATAGCAGCACTTGCATTAGTCATTGCTCCGACAGCAGTGGCTCAGGAACTTAAGTGTAATGTTACCATCAACACCGACCAAGTTGAAGGTACTAATAAGCAAGTTTTTGAGACACTCCAGCAGGCTGTGAACGACTATATGAACACTACGGTGTTTACTAACACTCAGTTTTCGACCAACGAAAAAATTGAGTGTAGCCTCTTCTTTACTATCGGTAAGTATGAGGATGATATTCTAACCGGAGACTTGCAAGTTCAGTCGATTCGTCCGGTCTATAATAGTTCGTACACGACCACACTTATCAACTTCAAGGATAGTAAGGTAGAATTTACTTACCGCGAAAACGAGCCGCTAGTATTTTCTGTAAATAATATGGAAAGCCAATTGACGGCAATCCTCAACTTCTATGCATACCTCATTCTTGCTGTCGATTTCGATTCATTTTCGCCCAAAGGTGGAGAGCCGTATTTCGAACGCTTATCACAGATAGTTCAGATGGCACAGTCGTCGGGAGAGAGCGGATGGAAAGCATTCGAAGATACCAAGAATCGTACCGCGGTGCTTAGTGTATTCACAGATGCATCTACTTCGTGTATTCGTGATATGGTATATCAATATCACCGCCAAGGACTTGATAATATGGTTGTGTCGGTAGATAAAGGACGAGCCGCAGTAACCGAGTCGCTTTCGTCGATACAGAAAATCTACGAAGTACAGCCGATGTCGGTTGGTTTATCGATGTTCAAGGATGCAAAGTTCGACGAACTCGTAAATATCTATTCTAAAGCCCCGGCAGAAGAACGCACTAAAGTATACAACCTTCTACAGCCCGTATATCCTACTGAGCAAAGTCGTCTTGATGAAATAAAGAAAGGTTCAGAAAAGCGATGATTAAATCACTATACATATCCAACTACGCGCTAATAAGCGAGATAAATATCGATTTCGCCCCAGGATTTAATATTATCACGGGTGAAACCGGAGCCGGAAAGTCGATTATACTAGGAGCACTTTCACTGCTTCTTGGAGGTCGCGCCGACACAAAGGCAGTGCGAGATGCGGCACGTAAGTCGGTTATTGAAGCTTATTTTGATATTTCGGATGCTACAGGAGTAGAAGAACTTTTACGCTATCATCAACTCGATGCATCTTCGCCCGAATGTATTCTTCGTCGAGAAATAGCTCCGGGCGGTCGTTCGCGAGCATTTATCAATGATACTCCTGTTACGCTTCCTGTGCTTCGTGAGATCGCAGTCCGCTTAGTTGATATTCACTCCCAGCATCAGAATTTGCTTTTGGCATCTCCTGAATATCAGTTAGATATCATAGATAGTCTCGCCGGAACCAAAGAACTTCTTGAAGACTATCGAAAGGCATTTGCGGCATATCGAGTTACACTCAAACAATATACAGAAACTCGCGAGTTGATACGTCGAAATCAAGACGATGCCGAGTTTTTGCAATTCCAATACAACCAGCTAGCCGAGTTGAGTATCAAGCCTGGCGAGCACGAATCTCTTGAGCAAGAACGAGATATTCTTGCTAATGTCAATGAGATAAAGACAACGTTAGGGCACGCACTTGATCCGTTAGTGAATTCTCCTGCAAATGCTCTTTCGCAGATAGCTCAGGCAGTAGATGCGCTTGAAGAACTTTCGGTAACATTGGGCAAAGGCAATGATGGCACCGATTTCCACGCACTTGCCGAGCGTCTAGAGTCGGCACGTATCGAAGTATCCGATATAGTCGATACGCTGGTTGATTACGACGTCGCTCTCGCAGCCGACCCGGCGCGTCTGGCGGAAGTAGAAGAGCGTTTGAGCCTTCTTTATTCTCTAGAGCTAAAGCATCACGTTGATAATTCCGATGGACTGCTCGACATACAGAAGCGTCTAGGCGAGCAGCTAGAAGCGCTTGATGATAGCGATAACGTACTTGCAGTGCTCGAAAAAGCAGCAAAACGCGCAAAGAAACTTGCAATAACACTCGCCGCACAGATATCGGAGAAACGTAACTCTGCCGCAGCAGAATTTTCCGACCAACTTCGACGCACTGCGTCTCCCTTGGGAATGCAGAACCTTCGTTGTGATATATCTCTCACGCGCGGCAAGTTGGGGCCAGACGGATTCGACCAAGTTCAATTCCTCTTTGCATTCAATAAAAATCAATCGCTGATGCCTGTGGGTAACACCGCTTCTGGAGGCGAAATTTCGCGTTTGATGTTGGCGATAAAGACTATCGTAGCAGAGCGCATTCATCTTCCGTCGATTATTTTCGATGAAGTAGACACGGGCGTTTCAGGTGATATTGCCAGTCGTATGGCTCAGATGATGGCGTCAATCAGCCGATCAATTCAGGTTATAACGATTACCCACTTACCGGGTGTTGCGGCTGCAGGTACTACTCATTTTAAGGTGTACAAGCAAGATGATGAAACAGCAACAACAACTCGAATCAATCGCTTGTCGCAGCCAGAACGCGAAGCCGAACTAGCATTAATGATTAGCGGCAATCCAGGCGACCCGGCTGCACTCGCAAATGCAAAAGCTCTACTCGAACACGCTCACGGTTTACAATAAAAATTAGATTATGGATTCAAACGACTATATCTTCGGCATACACCCTGTCATCGAGGCTATCGAGGCAGGTCGCACAATCGACAAACTTTACATTAAGAAAGACCTTCATGGCGACTTAGCTATCCGTCTTTGTCATATAGCCAAAGAACGCGGAGTGCCCGTGCAACGTGTTCCCGTTGAGAAACTCAACAAAATCACTCGAAAAAATCATCAAGGAGTTATTGCGCAGATGGCAGCAATCGACTATGCCAATCTCCATGATATAGTACCAACACTCTTTGAGGATGGAGTATTGCCCTTTATCCTTGTACTCGACGGCATCACCGATGTGCGCAACTTCGGTGCAATTGCGCGTACAGCAGAGTGCTGTGGCGTAAATGCTATAGTTATCCCGACTCGTGGTAGCGTAAGTGTTGGTGCTGATGCAGTCAAGACATCAGCCGGAGCATTGCTTCATGTTCCCGTATGTCGCGAAGATAATCTCCTTAAGGCAGTTCAGTTCCTACAGTCGAGTGGTTGTCAGATTGTATGTTCGACAGAAAAATCATCGTCGAATTATACACTTGCAGATTTTACCACACCGGTCGCACTTGTTATGGGAGCTGAGGACGTTGGTATTTCCTCGGAAATTCTCCGCATCGCCGACACACGTGCCGCCATCCCAATGTTCGGCCATATTGGTTCGCTTAACGTAGGAGTTGCCGCCGGTGTGATGATGTACGAAGTAGTGCGCCAGCGTTTGGCAGACAATCTCGAAATCTTATAATAGGTAAATGATATCTATCAATAATTTGTCGGTGGAGTTCAGTTCGCAACTCCTATTCGACAATATTAACTATGTAATCAATCCGAAAGACAAGATAGCGCTTGTCGGTAAGAACGGAGCCGGAAAAAGTACGATGCTCAAAATCATCGCCGGTCTTCAGAAACCGACAAATGGAGCTGTTGCCGTACCTCAGGATATTACCATCGGCTACCTTCCGCAGCAGATGGTGCTAGAAGATACACTCACCGTAGTAGAGGAAGTCCGCAAGGTCTTTGCGCATGTCAAAGAGATGCATGACCGCCTTGATGCGATGTCGGCACAGCTAGCCGAGCGTACCGACTACGACTCAGATGACTACCACGCCCTCATAGACCGCGTAACTACTCTTACTGAGCAGATTGCGATGGCATCGAGCGATAACTATGAGGCTGACATGGAGCGAACTCTTATCGGTCTTGGTTTCGTTCGAGAAGATTTCAATCGTCCGACATCAGAGTTTAGCGGTGGTTGGCGTATGCGTATCGAGCTTGCAAAATTGCTTCTTCAGCGACCCGACGTACTCTTGCTAGACGAACCGACTAACCACCTCGACATCGAGTCGATTCAGTGGTTAGAGTCTTTTCTCGTGTCGAAGGCAAAGGCAGTAGTACTTGTGAGCCACGACCGCGCATTTATAGATAATGTAACGAATCGTACTATCGAAATTTCGTGTGGTAAGATCTACGATTACTCGGTTAATTATTCCAAGTTTGTCGAACTTCGAGCCGAACGTATAGAGCAGCAGATGCGCGCTTTCCGTAATCAGCAGAAGCAGATAGCCGATACAGAGGAGTTTATTGAGCGATTCCGCTATAAAGCTACGAAGTCGGTGCAGGTTCAGAGTCGTATTAAGCAACTTGCTAAAATAGAGCGTATCGAAGTCGATGAAGTCGATACTTCGCATTTAAGTCTACGTTTCCCCCCAGCCCCCCGTTCAGGCGATTTTCCATTGATAGTTGATGACCTAGGCAAAGCCTATGGCGACCATCAGGTATTCGATCATGCAACATTTACACTTCGTCGAGGCGAGAAAGTTGCGTTCGTCGGCAAGAATGGAGAGGGTAAATCTACGCTTGTTAAGTGTATTATGGGCGAGATTCCTTTTACGGGTAGCCTTCGTATCGGTCATAACGTTAAAATCGGGTATTTCGCACAGAATCAGGCGCAACTTCTTGATGGCGAAATCACTGTATTCGATACTATTGATCGTGTTGCAGTAGGCGATATTCGCACAAAGATTCGTGATATCCTTGGTGCGTTTATGTTTGGCGGAGAAGCGTCGGATAAAAAGGTAAAAGTTCTTTCCGGTGGCGAGAAAACCCGTTTAGCGATGATTAAGTTGCTCCTCGAACCGGTCAACTTACTCATTCTCGACGAACCTACCAACCACCTTGATATGAAGACAAAGGATATTCTTAAGCAGGCTATCCGCGACTTCGATGGTACAGTCATCGTAGTGAGCCATGACCGTGAATTCCTCGATGGTCTCGTTGAAAAAGTCTATGAGTTCGGAGGTGGTCAAGTGCGAGAGTGTCTCGGTGGTATTTATGAATTCCTCGAGAAGAAACGCCTTTCCTCGCTTCGTGAACTTGAACTCCCGACATCGAAAACCGCCTCTGCAGAGAAGAAAAATGAAGTTCTGGCAAAGCCCGAGGTATCGTCTGCCAAACTCTCATATGCAGAGCAACGCGAGCGTGATAAAGCAGTGAAACGAGCAGCTAAAAAGGTTGATGAAGCTGAAGCTATGGTAGGGCAGCGCGAAGCCGAACTCGCCGACATCGAAGCTCGTATTGCGGCCGGCGAAGTTGCTCCGGAAATTTTCGAAGCCCATGCGGCGGCTACTAAGGAAGTTGAAAACGCAATGAGTATGTGGGAACTCGCACAACTCGAGCTTGATGAACTAAAAGAAAAGTACAATATTAATTAGTAAGAATAATTCGAAATTACGCATTAAACATTATATAATGAAAGCAAACAATTACATTCTCATGGCAGCTATAGTAGCAGCCGGTGCTTTCGCCTCATGTAATCAGGCAACAGCACCTAAGGGAATCGATGCAGCCAATCTCGACACATCGGTAGCTCCCTCGGAAGATTTCTATCAGTACGCTTGTGGCGGCTGGATGAAAGCAAATCCCCTCAAACCTGAATATTCACGTTTTGGTACTTTCGACCAACTAGGAGAAAACTGCCGTGAACAGGTTCGTGAGCTCGTTCTCGGTCTCAACCGTAACGCTGCAGAGGGTTCGAATGAGCTCAAAGTAGCGACTCTCTACGATATGGGTATGGACTCTGTTCGTCTTAACGAGCAAGGTGCGCTACCCCTCGCAGCCGACCTTGAAAAGATAGCCAACGTTTCGCGCAACGAAATCGTTGACCTTATGGCAACACTCCCCGGTGTCGGTGTATTCTTCGGTACTTATGTAGATGCCGACCTTAAAGATAGCAATGCACACATTATGTATTGGGGGCAAAGCGGCCTCGGTCTTGGCGATCGCGACTATTATACTGATGATAGCGAACGTGGTAAGAAAATCCGCGACGCATATCGCACATATCTCACAACTATAGCAGGACTTATCGGCTACGATGAAGCACAGGCTAAACGCTTTACCGACAACGTAGTTGCTCTTGAAAACGAACTCGCTGTTAATCAACTAACCAAGACCGAACAGCGCGATATTGCTTCTCAGTACAACATAATGACTGTTGCAGACCTCGTTAAGAAATATCCTTCAGTCGATCTCAAACGCTACTTCAGCCTTCAGAATCTTGATGTAGACACTATTATTGTTGACTCGCCCAAGTACTATGCAGTTGTAGCCAAGGCTATCGCTGAAAAAGACGAACAGGTACTTCGCGACTACATCACTTCGTCGTATTTGAGTAGTGCAGCTTCTTATTTGAGCGACGACTTTATCAATGCAGGATTCGAACTTCGTAAGGTAATGACCGGTGTAGAACAGCAGCAGCCCCGTTGGAAACGTGCACTCTCTGTTCCTAATGGCATCCTCGGTGAAGCAGTTGGTCAGCTTTACGTTGAAAAATACTTCCCCGAAAGCTCGAAGGAACGTATGCTCAACCTCGTTAAGAACCTTCAGACAGCTCTTGGTCAGCACATCGACAATCTTACATGGATGAGCGACACCACTAAGGCTCGTGCTCAGGAAAAACTTGCTACTTTCCACGTGAAAATCGGTTATCCTGAAACATGGCGCGACTACTCGGCTCTTAATATTGACCCCGAACTTTCTTACTGGCAGAATATCCAGAATGCTATTCTCTTCAATCAGGAGTATAACAACTCAGACTATGGCAAACCCGTAGACCGTGAACGTTGGCTTATGTCGCCCCAGACTGTTAACGCTTACTACAACCCCACTACTAACGAAATCTGCTTCCCTGCAGCTATCCTCCAGCCCCCGTTCTTCGATGCTAATGCCGACGACGCTCTCAACTATGGTGCTATCGGTGTAGTTATCGGTCACGAAATGACACACGGATTCGACGACCAGGGTCGCCAGTTCGACAAAGACGGTAATTTCTCTGATTGGTGGACCGAAGCTGATGCACAGGCATTTAACGCTCTTGCTGACAAACTCGTTGCGCAGTTCGACAGCATCATTGTTACCGGTGATACACACGCGAACGGTCGTCTCACTCTTGGCGAAAATATCGCTGACCAGGGTGGTCTTCGTGTAGCTCGTACTGCTTACATCAATTCACTTAATGGCGCAGAAGCTCCTGTAATCGATGGCCTTACAGCCGACCAGCGTTTCTACCTCGCTTATGCTAACGTATGGGCCGGTAATATTCGCGAAGACGAAATCCTCGCTCGTACTATTGATGATCCCCACTCACTCGGTCGTTGGCGTGTTAACCAAACACTCCGCAACCTCGAACCCTTCTTTACAGCATTCGGCATCACTGAAGGAACTCCCATGTACCTTCCGGAAGCTGACCGCGTTGTAATCTGGTAATCAATCCACATCCGAATATGGCAAAGCGTCCTCAAAGGGACGCTTTGTTTTTGCAATAAATCAAAGATTTTAACTAATTCATCGAAAAAATTGTCGAGTTTGTAGATTTTCACCTCCGACTTTGCTCCTTACCGACTAACTTTGCTAAAAACTAAATCAATATGGATATCAAGAAGAGAATATTAGTAATAGCGTGTGCTGCATTTATCACAGGAGGTATGCTTTATGCTCAAGAGCCCGAGTATAAGCGTCCTGAAAAGTACGAGCAGATGCAGAGTAAACTCTTGCCTCATTCGCCTGAAAAGATGGCAATCGATGCAACAGACAAGATGAATCATTTAGTTCATCTTTCTGATAAGCAGTACGAAAAAATCTATAAACTCTATCTCAAATGGAGTAGAGAGGATTCTAAGAGGAAATCGGAACGCGGTCAGATGGGCGGACGTCCCGGTGGTCGCGGTGGCCGAGGTGGACATGGCGGTTACGGCTTTGGCGGCCCCGGTGGCGGTATGGGTCCCGGTGGCGATATGGG
>CAZYYV010000033.1:0-12551 GCA_964651295.1 uncultured Bacteroides sp. | reverse complement strand
TTTGGTGGACCCGGTGAAGGCCGTGGCGAACGTCCTGAAGGAATGGGGCAACGTCGTCCGCGTCGAGAGGGACAAACTCCCGAAGAAATGGAAGCCAGACGTCAAAAGTTAGAAAAGAGACGACTCGACCGCGAAAAGAAAATCAAGAAGATTCTTTCGGAACCTCAATATATAATGTGGTCAGAGGCTCAAGAGGCACAACGACCTACACGTCCCGAAGGTCGTCCTGAACCTCCGAAAGAGAGATAAAATAAGTTGGATTGTACTCGCGAGCGAGTACTCAATGATACATAAGCATTTTGGGTGTTATGCCCGAAATGCTTATTTTGTTATGTCCTATTCGGAACTAAAAGAATTTACAGAGATTAGGTTACTTAAATCTCTTTTTACCATCATCTTCTAGATTGATTTTATAAAGCACTTTTAGTGTTGTATCATCTTTATTTATTTCATTCGAGAAATCTTTTTTTGCGTATTCAATAAGTTCTTTGGATAGTGGAAAGCCTTTGTTTATGCTATTAATAAACCAGCATAAGAATGATGTGATAGAAAGAAACGCGCGGCTTGAGTTATCTTCAATATTTTTAAGACGTTCTTTCTCGCTTTTTGTTAGGTCATTTCCTCGATGGTTGAGATTCCGTAAGGTGTATATTTCGGAAAATGTATTATTCTCCTCAACAAATTGGTTAAATTGGAAATATTGTAGGCACCCTTTATGACAAACAAAGTAGTTGATAGCTTTAAATTTATCAAAAGTCCTTTGCTGAAGCAAAATTTCTTTAGATTTTATCGGAGCGTCCTTCATAAACAATAATTGAGCGATAGTATAAGTCGAATTTTCATAACGCTCTGCGACGGAATTTTGTCCATTAACATAGCAAGGGACATTCATCAAGGAAAGGAATACCTCGGATAAAGTATTGTTTCGTCCCAACCAATTAATAATACATTCAATTTGCTGGAAAGCCGCTAAACCAAATTCTCCAATATTATTTCGACGCCGCCAATGTTCCATTTTGATGAAATCAGCGATGAGTTGAGGCCGGATGCTTGGAATGACAAAGTCTTTATAGAACTCATTTGCTTGTTTGATAAGAATAGTTTCGATACATTGTTCATAAATATCCGAAATTTTAGTATCGGGAACCGGTTCGAGTAATTTATACAATTCATCGGAGAACCATTTGTTATCGGGAACTGAAAGGATTCGCTCTCGCAAAAAATCGAGTAGTTTAGTTAGATATTCACGATTAGTATCTTGTTCCATTATGGTAAAATTGAAAGGTCAAAATTTGATTCAACTAAGTTTTTTAATAGGTTTTCTTGATTGTGCGATTCAATGATACCTAATTCATCATTTAAGCCAAGTCCCGGGTATGTATTGGCGAGATTGATGACAAATTCTTTAAGTTCAGAAGAAACGATATTTGTATCGGATTCTTGCTTTTCGGCCTTATATCCGCGAAATGGTTTGTGCAGTAAATAGAACATGTGTGTTCGATATGGAGCTGTACTATGAAAGTTGGGATCCCGAAACGTTTGTACCAAAGAAATCTGAGTGTCGTTAGAAAGATTCTCAATATCAAGATTTTTACTGACTCCAACGAAGAAATGGCGGTCTTGGAAATAGAAAGAACCGTATGTTTTGTTATCATATTTGCGTGATGCAAATTCGATAGTAACCCCAAGTTTCTTTTCAAAGTCGTTTTTTGTCGTCGTAAAAATATATCCGATATTTTTTTGTCTTTCAGATTCCATAGAATCTTGCGAAAGACGTAAAAATTGCTCGTTTAATTTGGTATAAACCGGGTCTTTCTTCCCCTTAACCATTTTAAGGAAGCACAATTTGCCGGAAATAACGTTTACTAAATTTACCTCACCGTCATGTAGATGACATTTCTCGCTTTTATATCGAGGGAAAAAAGTTGCATAAGCAGCATTTAAACCATACTTTTCCCAAATATGAAGGATTGCACGAATATCCTTGACATATTTGCGAGAGACATTAATCTTAGCACCAACAGTCAGGCCTGTTACTTCTTGCCGTTTGGAGCAATGGTTCAATCGCGTTTTATTCTCGTTGATAGTAAAGTGTTGGTCAGTGATGATTCGCTCCAATTCTTTACGGAATATACTTTCGGGCTGATATACGTTGTGCATAGAGCTAAATGTAATATCATCAGCATAACGAGAGTAGTGTAGACCGAATCTTTTAGCCAATCCGTGTAATCTGCGATCGAGTGTATCACAGACTGCGTTAGTTAGAAGAGGAGAAGTCGGTGCGCCTTGAGGGAGTACGAAATTCGTAACGGATTCATCATAATTATGATGCACCATTTTTATTGAGCAAAAACCGGCAATAACACTAGCAATCTGTGCATTAAAATTGAAAGGAGCGAGTTGTAGCCGCTTCCAAACTCTTGCCTGGTCGATACTTGGAAAGAAATCTTTGAGGTCTATGTTGAAGACATAGTTTTGATTGGTGTGCATCCGAGCGTTATCAATAATTGACCTACCTTTAGTAAACCCCATAGCATAGGGCGATGGAGTGTATAAAGCTTTGAAAATCTCGTTGAGGCAAATTTGAATCCATTTGAGGTTGCCGCACGGAGCACAAATTCGTCGAACGCCACCTGATTTCTTCGGTATATCGAAAGTATAGTAGCGTTTTCTATTGGAATTTTTGGGGTTGCAGAGGATTAGGAATTGCTTGAGTGTGAATGGATATGCTCCATCGCCTAATAAATCTGCCTTAATCTCGTTCAAAAGATTAAAGAGGTCATCACGGCTGGTGAGAGTGCGAGTTTTGGCGATAAGAGTTTTTTGATCCATTGAGTAAGAGTGTTGCTATAAAAATTGACAAGTGGACTGAAGCTTTATTTCTTTATGTATTGTTGTTTTATTAAGACATCATATATTTATAATATATTGATATTTAATAATATATTCATCAGAGATTAACTTGTCGGAAGAGGAGCTACTGCACCGCAAGACGACACGGTAAGCTCTCATAAGCCAATAGACCATTGGAAATTCCCTTTCGGGAAAGTACCCGGCAATTCGTCGGGCAAGTTCAAATGTCTGCTTCAGCCCACTATGTCAATGTTCTTTTTCAATTGCAAATATACGAATAATATGCAAACTTGTAGTTTGTTTTTAGTCGATGTTCCAATATGCATCAGGTTCGCCATCAAAGGCATCGTTAATCACATCGTCGGAGTAACCTGCAATGTCTTGAGCATACGTGCCGGCATACTCACCATAGTTGGTCCCATAATCGTCTTGGTCGTAATCGTAATATTCGTCTGCCATGTTCATTTTGTTTTTGGTTTACGATGCAAAGGTATAGGGTGATTACGAACCCAATGTTCGCTATATTTGATAAAGTTTTGCCATGGATTCAATTCGTTGTTTTACGGAATCAACAATAATCGATGGCGATAGCACCTTTAGTTCGCCTCCAAACGAGCATAGTTCTCGAATAAGTTCATAATTCTCCTTACATTCAATGGAAAAGATAGATCCTCCCGACGGTGCGCTATATTGCTCTCGTATAATTATCTCTTTCTCTCCCTTAATACTGATTTGGGAGCCGTGTAATGGTTTGGTGTCAATATATGGGGCAGACTTATCGGATACCCAAAACAGGATTTTATGAGTTTCACGGTCGTCATAATAGCTGACTCCTATAATATCTTCATATCGTTCAGTTAAATCGACCGGAGCTTTACGAAACTCGTAGCCTGGCAGAACTTCAATAGACATTATTCTATCGAGAGCAAATGTGAGAATCTTGCCGGTATTATCAGCTGCACCAATTAGGAACCAACGTCGATTGTATTCTTTCAGAAGATAAGGAGAGATTATGACCTCTCTTTCAGTAGAATTGTTAAACAAGCGATAATGTAGTTTAACTACAGAACAAGCGCGAATAGCAGAAAAAGCCTCGGCAATAAGAGTCTTATTTTCAAGAAGATTCTTCGACATGTGGATAACCGGCATCGTTTCAACCAATCCAAGTCGTTTGCTAAAATCGTTGAGCCAACCAAAGCCATCTAGTCCGTCAAATGAACCAAGAGTTGAAATGGCGCTAGAAAGCAATACTTTTTCTTCTTCAGATAGCTTGCCTTTAAATATGGAGAATGTCGGGTCGGCATAGCGTATGCAACGTTTACGATAAACGCGATCGGTTGCCACCGAGTGTGCATCAACGGTATAACGTTCAAATTCTATCGAAATGGGGAAGTTATACTCAAGGTATTCAATATCCTTCTCAACACAACGTTTGCTAACGCCTCCCTCTTGTCCGTATTGGGGCAATTCATGTTCAAGATAGTCAGTCATATCTTGAATGGAATATGCGTGGTAGCGATCGGCAAGCAACTTGTCGAGTATCGCAATTCGCGTTAGTGCATTTTTATTCGCCGGCATAGTCAATACTAATTTTTAGAAATGTTAGCTAATGCGGCTCCAGTCGGTTTCGCGACTGAGCATATTGGCAAGAGCGTGTGCGAAGTATACGTTTTGCGGTTGTGAAAGGGTGGGGTCGTTGTCGAGAAGTGATTCAGCGGCACGACGAGCCATTTGGATTATTTGACCGTCGCGAGCTAAGTTTGCGATTTTGAGGTCGAATGGCAAGCCGCTTTGAGCAGTGCCTTCTATGTCGCCCGGTCCGCGCATCTCCATATCGGCTTCAGCGATAACGAAACCGTCGGTTGTCGAAGTCATCAGTTCAAGGCGTTTACGAGTGTCTGCACTGATGTTGTGTTTACTCATCAGGATACAGTGCGAGTGGTCGGCACCTCGACCGACACGACCGCGCAACTGGTGTAGCTGCGATAGACCGAATCGTTCGGCATTTTCGATTACCATCGTTGTTGCATTAGGTACGTTGACACCGACTTCGATAACGGTTGTTGCGACCAAAATCTGGGCTTGATTTGATGCAAAAAGTTGCATAGAAGCGTCTTTGTCTGCCGGTTTCATTTTGCCGTGAACGAGAGCTACCGAGTATGGTTTGAATGTCTCGGCAGCTGTAGAGAAGCCTTCTGTTACGCTCTTTAGGTCGAGTTTCTCGTTCTCGTCGACAAGCGGGTATACGATGTAGACTTGGTGTCCGGCTTGAAGTTGAGCCATTATACCTCTGTTTACTTGTGCACGTTGTTCGTCGTAACGCAGTACAGTATTGACCGGTTTACGTCCGGGAGGTAATTCGTCGATTACCGATACGTCGAGGTCTCCATAGACGGTCATTGCCAATGTTCGAGGAATAGGTGTTGCCGTCATAACTAATACATGCGGAGGCACGACGCTTTTTGCCCATAGACGAGCACGTTGGGCAACGCCGAATCGGTGTTGCTCGTCGATGACTGCGAATCCGAGATTGTGAAATACTACTTTGTCTTCGATAACTGCATGTGTGCCAACGAGTATGTGGATAGAGCCGTCGCGCAGACCTTCATCGATTTCGCGACGAGCTTTTGCGCGTGTCGAACCGGTGAGTAAGCGTACGTTTAGCCCGATTTTTGCGGCCAGCCCGGAGATTGTCTCATAGTGCTGAGTGGCAAGGATTTCGGTAGGAGCCATCATACAAGCTTGATATCCGTTGTCGATAGCTAAGAGCATACACATAAGTGCCACGAGCGTTTTTCCGGAGCCGACATCACCTTGTACGAGACGGTTCATTTGTCGGCCAGACATAATATCAGCTCGAATTTCTTTGATTACGCGTTTCTGTGCACCGGTCAGCTCAAATGGTAGGCAGTTATAGTAGAAATCGTTGAACCAACGGCCTACTCGTGGCATTATATAGCCCTGAATGGCTGCTTTTCGGTCGCGCGAGCGCATAAGAATATCTGTCTGAATATAGAATAGTTCTTCGAATTTCAGACGTAATTTTGCGCGTTCGAGATGTTCGGGAGATATTGGTAGATGAATGTTGCGAATTGCTTCGTCGAGGCTCATTAAGCCAAGCGATTGCACTACTGATGGTGGTAGAGTTTCGCGGAATGGAGTGCGATGGGTTTGCAAAAAGCCGGCTATGGCTGAGTGGAGAAGTCGTGAACCGATGTTGCGTTGGCGCAATTTCTCGGTAAGTGGGTATATGGCGCGAACGCCCGGAGCTAGCTCGGCTGCTTCTGGCGGGTCGACTTCGGGGTGCGTCATTTGTAACGTCTCGCGGAAGTAGGATGGTTTGCCGAAAAGCACATATTCGTGTCCGGTGGCGAGGCGTTTACGAAGGTCGCGAACTCCTTTAAACCATACGCACTCAAGAGTGGCAGTTCCGTCGGTAAACAGACCAATAAGACGCATTGAGGCCCCTTCGCCGAGTACGTTGAAGCTGACAAAACGTCCTCGAAGCTGAAGCATGGGGAATTCGCCTGTCGCTTGCTTTAGGCTGCGGATTGAGTATGTGGTGCTGCGGTCGATATACGAGTTAGGGTAGTGGCGCAGTAAATCGTAAGCAGTATGTATGCCTAGCTCCGACTCGAGTAACTTGGCGCGAGTCGGGCCGATTCCCTTTACGTATTTTATTTCGAACGACTGCAGAGACAGCATGGCTAATCGCCTTTATTTCATTAAGATGTCAGCGATGAGGAGGTCGCGGGGATTGGTTATTTTGATGTTGGCATAGTCGCCTTCAACGATATCAATACGACGGCCTGTGTAGGCTGTATATGCAGCAGCATCGTCGGGCATTACAGCGTCGCCGATGTTGGCATATGCCGCCTCGAGGACTTCGGCGCGGAAGGCTTGAGGAGTCTGAACGGTGCGATAGTTGGCCCGGTCGGTTGGCGTTACTGTTTTGTCGTCATAGCTAGCAATGGCTTCGGTGAGGGCAACTACCGGAACGACTGCTTCGGTTGATTCGTTTTCGAATGCTTGAGCTACACGTGTAATCATAGCTGCGCTTACTAGGGGTCGAGCTCCGTCGTGAATCATTACGACAGAGCGGCTATCAATACGGTCTGCTATCGATTTAAGTGCGTTGTGCACAGATTCGGTGCGACTTGCACCACCGATAACGATAGTTGGCAATTCATAGCCTTTTTCGAGGCAGATTTCGTGCCATATTTCTTTTCCTGATGGTGAGAGAACAACGACAATTTCGGCACCTGGCAAAGTCCGCTTGAAGGCGTCGATGGCATATTGGAGTACTGTCTTGTCTCGTAGCTCAAGAAATTGCTTGGGTACATCTGACCCAAAACGCGAACCCGAGCCCGCTGCGACTATTATGATAAAATAATTGTCGCCGGGGCACGGGTTGGTGTTTTCAGTGCTACCGATTACCATGCGAAGATGGGACGGTCTGACATAAGTTTATTTACTTCTTTTGCTACAGAAGTGATAACCTGAGTGTCTTCGGGAGCTGATAGTACGGTGTTGATCATTTCGGCGATGCCTCCCATTTCGTTGGGTGTGAGGCCACGAGTGGTGATTGCAGGTGTGCCGAGACGGATACCTGATGTTTGGAAGGGAGAACGGCTGTCGAAGGGTACCATGTTTTTGTTTGCAGTGATTTCGGCTTCAACGAGTACGCGTTCTGCTACCTTACCGGTAAGGTCGGGGAACTTGGTGCGGAGGTCTACCAAGATGCAGTGGTTGTCGGTACCGCCTGATACGATCTTGTAGCCCATGTCAGAGAGTGCTTTCGCGAGCGCAGCGGCGTTGGCTTTAACCTGCTTCTGATATTCAACGAATTCGGGCTGGAGAGCTTCGTGGAATGCAACTGCTTTACCTGCAATGACGTGTTCGAGAGGACCGCCCTGTACGCCGGGGAATACAGCCGAGTCGAGGAGCGATGACATCATACGAGGTTCGCCCTTGGGTGTTGTCTTACCCCATGGGTTTACGAAGTCTTTACCCATCAAGATGATACCGCCACGGGGACCGCGGAGAGTCTTGTGAGTGGTAGAAGTAACGATGTGTGCGTATTTGATGGGGTTTTCGAGCAAGCCGGCAGCAATGAGACCAGCAGGGTGTGCCATATCTACCATATAGATAGCACCGATTTCGTCGGCAACTTTACGCATACGCGCGTAGTCCCATTCGCGAGAGTATGCACTAGCGCCACCGATGATAAGACGGGGACGTTCGCGGAGACAGGTTTCTTCGAATGCGTCATAGTCAACGAGGCCGGTTTCTGCGTCTACGTTATATTCGAGGGCTTGGAATACGAGACCCGAGAAATTGACGGGGCTACCATGGCTGAGGTGTCCCCCGTGGCTGAGGTTAAGACCGATAAATTTATCACCGGGTTTGAGGCAAGCCATAAAGACAGCCATATTTGCTTGAGCTCCGGAGTGAGGTTGAACGTTGGCATACTCTGCACCGAAGAGCTGCTTGATGCGCTCAATGGCAAGAGATTCAACTTGGTCGACTACCTGACAGCCTCCATAGTAGCGTTTGCCGGGATAGCCTTCGGCGTATTTGTTAGTGAGGCACGAGCCCATGGCGCGCATCACTTCGTCGCTTACATAGTTTTCAGATGCAATCAGCTCGATACCATCTTTTTGACGACGGTGTTCGGCTGCGATAAGATCGAAAATCGCTGAGTCGGTTTGCATGATGATTTATATAGTATATGATAAGTGTTTTCGTTATTTCTTTTTAACTGAGAAGCCGAAAGTGCCAAGTTGCTCTCCTTGTGTGTAGTATGCACCGTGGTTGTAGCTCATCAATCCTGCTCGTTCCATCTCGAATTTTCCTGTTTCGGGATTCATGTATGCTTCGTCGGCCAGTACATTTACCACATCGGCGATAAACATGTGATGGCTTCCTAATGGCATGATGCTTTTCACTCTACATTCGAGCGATAGAGGCGACTCGGCCACTGCAGGACAAGCAACGGCAACGCCCTGGTAGGGTGTCAAGCCGGTTGTTTTCCATTTGTCGCAGTCGCGTCCAGAACGAACTCCGCAGAAGTCGGTGGCGCGAGCCATTGCGGCTGTGGTGAGATTGACGGTAAATTGCATATTCTCTTTGATTAGATCGTAAGAGAAACGCTCGGGGCGCACAGATATGTAGAGCATCGGTGGATTTGTACATATTGTACCGGTCCACGCGACGGTGAAGATATTCGAGCGGTTGGCATTGCCGCAGCTCACTAGTACTGCAGGGAGAGGGTAGACAAGAGTGCCCGGCTTCCAGCTTTGTTTCATAGTTCGATTTCAGCTTCGTCGCTACCGAATGTGTGATTACAATAGTGGCAACGGAGTGTTACATTTTCGTGGTCGATGACGTTGAATCGGGTAGCCATCGGTTCGTGGTTGGTGACGCACTTGGGATTGCCACAACGAACGATGCCTACGATAGTGTCGGGGAGGACTACCGGACGTTTTTCTACCACTTCGTAGTCGCGGATGATATTTACCATCGCAGTTGGAGCGATGATGGCAATGCGGTTGAGCACAGCATCGTCGAATTCAACGTCGGCTACCTTAATGATACCTTTGTGGCCGAGGCGTTCGCTGGCAAGATTATTGCCGATAGTTACCGAGGTATCCAAGTTTTCGATGCCAAGGATACGCACAGCGCGGAAGAGTGCCTCCGACGGGATATGGTCTATCACGGTGCCATTGCGGAGAGCCGCAACAGCTAGTTCTTTCTTTGTCGTTTTCATTTCTTCAGCGGATCAATGCCAAGGGCACGGGTTAATATAGCCTGACGGGCATAGACACCATTACGGGCTTGCTCGAAGTAGTATGCTTTTGGATTGTCGTCGACATCGGGATTGATTTCGTTGACACGTGGTAGCGGATGTAGGATGCGGAGCGAAGGCTTCGATGTTGCCAACATCGCATTGTGAAGAGTGTATAGATTTTTCACTCGTTCATACTCCATGATATCTGAGAAACGTTCGCGTTGAACACGAGTCATATATAGAATGTCGCTGCAATCTATTACTTCTTGAGAGAACTCGGTGTACTCGTGGTACTCGATACCTTCGGCTTGGCAAATCTTCAGATATTCCTCCGGCATACGAAGTTCGGGGCACGATACGAAGTTGAACACCGGTTTAAAGTGGCGTAGTGCCATCAAAAGCGAGTGTACTGTTCGTCCGTATTTAAGGTCTCCAACCATTGTGATAACAAGGTTGTCAAGACGGCCCTGAGTTTTAAGGATGGAGTAGAGGTCGAGCATTGTCTGCGACGGGTGTTGATTGGCACCGTCGCCGGCATTGACGATAGGCACATCGGTCACCTCGGTGGCATATTGAGCCGCACCTTCGAGGAAGTGACGCATAACGATGATGTCGGCATAGTTTGACACCATCTTAATCGTGTCTTTGAGGGTTTCGCCTTTCGAAGTACTCGAAGTAGCCGCATCAGAGAAGCCAATTACACGGCCTCCGAGGCGATTAACTGCGGTTTCGAAACTAAGACGTGTACGAGTTGAAGGTTCGAAAAAGAGCGTCGCAACAACACGTCCGTCGAGAATCTTGCTGTTGGGATGCTCCTCAAAATAGCGAGCTCGCTCGAGTAGGTCGAGGATCTCCTGTTTGGTGATGTCGTCGATGGCGACAAAGCTGCTACTGTTCATAGAGTATGTAGAGATTATTTGCAAAATTACAAATTCTTTCTTTATAATACACCATACCTCCCTAAAAAACCTCAAAAAATAATTTTACAGTATCAACTTTTCAAAATCTACGGCTACCATTTTTTTAGTAAAACATTCTATTGTACTATTATAATGAACCAACCACCCCGAGGGGTGGTTGGTCGTGCAAATATATTGCTAAAGAAAGTCTACTTTGCGATTATTTCTCGGAATGTAGAGAATATTAGTTTGATGTCATTCCAAAGAGTTGCACGGTTGACGTATTCGAGGTCAATAGCAACTTTGTCGGGCATTACTTGTTCGATATAACATCGCTCAGGGTCACTGGATGCGGCAAGAATGTCATTCTCATTACGGTAGCGAATCGAAGCAAGCGATGTAATGCCGGGGCGGACTGATAGTACTCGCAGTTGTTCGGACGTGTACATATCTACATACTTACGAACTTCGGGACGTGGACCGACCAAACTCATATCGCCTTTGAATACATTTATCAACTGAGGAAATTCATCGAGTTTATACTTTCTGATATAATAGCCCGAACGTGTTACGCGAGGGTCTCGTCCACCTACTGTTATCAATCCAAGTTTGTCGGCGTTAGGGCGCATTGAGCGAAATTTGAATAACTTGAAATCTATATTATCTTTCCCAACGCGGATTTGGCGATAGAACACAGGTCCGTTTGAGTCGAATTTTATCCAAATTGCCAATACTATAAAAAGCGGACTTAGGATTATCAATCCGACTCCGCTTGCAATGATGTCGAATAGGCGTTTCAAAGTTGTGAGATTATTTCGATGAAATTACTGAGGATGTAGTCTACATCATCGTCGGTCAGACGAGTGTGGAGGGGTAGAGTTACCTCATTATGATACTGCTCGTAAGCGTTGGGGTAATCTTTAATATCATATCCGAGGGCTTTATAAGCAGTCATCATTGGCAATGGCTTGTAATGAACATTGGTTGCAATACCACGCTCCGCCATACGAACGATTACATCGTTGCGCTGTTCTTCTGTTGCGCCCTTGATTCGGACGAGGTAAAGATGTCCACTTGAACTATGTTTGCTGTCATAGTGGTTGAGTACTTCTACATTGAATGGAGCGAGTGTTTCATTATATTTCTCAATCAATTGGCGACGACGTCGTAGCATTTCGGGATAGCGTTTCAATTGGGCTAATCCGATACCTGCCATGACATCTGTCATATTGCACTTATACCACGTACCGATGATGTCGTACTCCCAACTGCCGAGCTTTGTCTTAGCGAGTGCATCTTTATTTTGTCCGTGAAGACTTAGAAGTTGTACTTGCTTATATATAGCATCGTTGTCTACACCATCGTGACTACGCCAAGTAAGAGCACCGCCTTCAGCTGTTGTAAGATTTTTAACAGCATGGAACGAGAACGATGTAAAATCTGCAATTTCACCGCACATTTTGCCATTTCGCATTGCTCCGAAAGCGTGCGCCGCATCAGCAATCACGATACAACGACCATACGCTCGTTGAATATCATTAGTAGGCTTGAATATGTGTTTTTTTCTCTCAACTGCAGCAAATACTTTATCATAATCGGCTACGATACCGGCAAGGTCGACAGGCATAATCGCTTTTGTGCGTTCTGTGATGGCGTCGGCAAGTTTGTCATAATCTATCTCGAAAGAGCCTGGTGCACAGTCGACCATTACAGGATGTGCTCCTACGTGGCAAACCGAACTTGCAGTTGCAGTATAGGTATAAGCCGGAACAATCACTTCATCTCCTTCGCCAATACCAAGTACGCGAAGCGCCAACTCCATACAAGCAGTAGCCGAGTTAAGACAAACAGCCGTTTCTGTTTGGCAGCACATTGCAATAAGGTGCTCAAACTCTTTCGTTTTCGGTCCGGTAGTAATCCAACCGGAGCGGAGCGCTTCGGCAACTTCTTCAATCTCAGCCTCCGACATATCCGGCGGCGAAAATGGAATATTTCTCTTGACGTTCATT
>CAZYYV010000032.1:0-25761 GCA_964651295.1 uncultured Bacteroides sp. | reverse complement strand
CGCCGTTCTCAGTTTCGGCATGGCAAGCTGCTCGAACGAAGAGCTCGACAGCCTCGACACTTCTTCGCAAAATGCTATCGGCTTCAACATTATTACCGATGCAGCGTCGCGTGCAACTATCATCGATCAAAGCAACCTCGACAAAACCGACTTCAATGTTTACGCTTACACCAACAATGGCTCTGCATTTATGGGCGTAAATGACACTGACCTCGGCTTTGGTGGCGTCAATATCGTTAACAATCAAAATAGCTGGCAATATGCTAACGCTGCAGACCTTCGCTACTGGCCCGCTGAAGAACTCAATTTCTATGCCGTAAACCCAACAAATACTATGCCCGACAATATACGTCTATTTTACGGCTGGATGTTCTCTTCGGACAAACAGATTATCACATATACTTGCGTTGACGAATATGGCAGCACTCAAAGCAATCCGACCCCTAACATCGACGTAATGTATGCCATTGCAAAAAATCAAACAAAAGATACTAATGGCGGCAAGGTGAAATTCAACTTTAAGCACATCCTTTCACAAGTATCATTCCAAGCAAAGGTTGAATTTGCTTCTATGGAAGTGAATATCAGTCAAGTCCTTATCAATAATGCAAAATTTGCAGGCACATTTACTCTCCCCACTGATGGCAATGATGCAACAAATGCAAACTGGGATGCTAAGATAGCTCAAGACAGCGATAATAAAGATGCTCTCACATTCTCTGCGTATAAGAGCAATGGCTCGAATATCGTTGTCAACAAGAATCACATGGGCAATAATGCTGCCGATATCTCGCTCAACAAACCTATGCTCGTTATCCCACAGAAGCTCATCTCTTGGAGTGTTAAAGACGATGACAAATCTATCGAGCAGACAAATAGTAAAAAGCGAGCATATCTCTGCATAAAGTGCTCTATCAAGCAGAATGGTCAATACATATTTGGCTCTGAAACTAATAACTCTGAACTATATATCCCATTCAGCGCAGATTGGCAACCAGGCAAACGCTATATTTACACCATCATCTTCGGTGGCGGCTATGATGCTGACGGCAATAAGGTCCTCAACCCAATCGAATTCGACGCAGAACAGACCGATTGGGTCAATGCAGAAGGCAACTACGACATCAAATACTAACAACCGAACTCTATCAGATATGAAAGCCGCCGGATCTCCGACGGCTTTTTTATTGTCGTAATTTTAACATCTATCATCTAACTATTTAGCACTAATACAAAAATGCTTATCTCTCCGAACTCAAAAACGAGTGGCTACCGGTTAAAATACTATCAAAACTTCGTTTGACCAGCTTTAATGGAAGATGTTTGGCATCCTCGACAAACGATAAACACCCTCCTACGATTCAACTAGAGAGGCCGTATCAGATTCGCTCCGATACGGCCTCTCTATTTAATACTTACTCCGAATTATCCGACAATAAATTTCTGACCGGCAGCTATATAAACACCTTTAGCTAGATTGACAAGCAATGCACCGTGAGTGAGACGTACCACTTTTGCAATGGTGCCATCGATAGCATAAATGGGTAAGAATAATTCTTTATCGCTTGAGATAACTACACTGTCATGGCGTGGCAAAATCTCTATACCGCTGATATTCGCAGCAACTTCGCCAACTCCAGCACCGGCAACAGAGAGTGTAGCCGATTCGGCAGGAGCAATAGAGAGCGTTCCGCTGTAGTAAGCTTTGAATACGCAGGCGGAACCATCATTATTGAAGTGGCACGATGCTTTGCCGTTCTCGTCAAGCGGAAGAGCTGCGATGATAGCATCGTTGCAGACTAGTTGTACATAGCTTTCGCCTTCACCTGCGCCAGTTACTGCGACTTCAAGATCAAAACCATTTTCACAGTCTACTTTCGAGAGCGAAACTGCAGCCGATGCTTCTCGGCCGAGTGGCGATACGCGATAGAGAGCACTTGCATGTTCGCGGAGGAAGGGTGAGTAGTTGTCGTCGCTATATTCACCGACACTTTCACCTGTCCATACGTCTGAGATAGCGGCTTTGGCACCTTCATCAAATCCGAGGCGAGTGAGGTCGAGTTTGACATTTGCATCGAAATTTGGAGTGGGATCGTTGGTGAATACACGGAACTCAACAGTTGCTCCCGAAGGAGCATTGTCGACATCATTATCGAGTCCGACAGTGGCTTTAAACGACACGTAATCGTGTCCCTCGGGAAGGGTGAATGTGAGCACCGATGGAGCATTTACACCAAAACCTTTGTCGTACTTCACACCACCAATCGACATCTGATTACCGTCGTTATTGGTGTTTTTACGCGGCTGATTCCATCCATTGATAGGATTTGCATCCCAATTAATTGTTGTGAGCGACACTTCTTCGCCATTTTCACGCACGAGGATAGGATTAGCCCAGTTAGCATGGTCATACGACAAACCGTCGCCACCGTTTGTTACTACGAGATATAATTTCTCGGCACCTTTGATATCTGCAAGAATTTCGGTGGCCGCATTATCAGATTCGCGACACATATAACCGCTAGTTACAGCTTGCTTAGTGGGATCAATTTTTACTTCTATATTGCCTCCGGTCCACTGGTCGGTCCATTCATCTCGATAAGTGGGATCGTAATTGAATACAAAAAATTCGACCGACGATTTACTTCCTTGGTCAGAACCGGTATTGTCGATACCAGCAATCGCCGAGAATGATTCTGCATTTTCGGGAAGGTCGAAGATAAGTACGGAATTGGCGTGGGTCGCAAACCCTTTTTCATACTCAACGCCGTCGATTTTGAGCTTTCCGCCCTCAATATTGCTATTGACGTGAGTTGCACCCCATCCGCATGTATTACGAAGAATTTTCTTTGTAGTAAGATCGATTTTCGAACCATCGGACAGAGTAACGACGGGATTAATCCAGTCGGCGTGGTCGCAGTCGTAGCCGTCGCCACCATCAGTAGCAATCAAAACGAGTTGACGACTACCTTTGGGTAATGCAACATCTACCGAAGTTTGATAACCGGTGGTGAGATACGAAATAGTACCGCTTCGCCAAAGGGCATCTTTGGTGGCAATATACTCACTACCACCGGTATTAAAGAGAGCTACAAATCGGTCGCCGTTGCGAGGGTCGATTGCACTCCAGGTGATGTGATTGTTAAGATTTACTACCTGTTTATTGGCAACCGAATGACTGTGCATATATAGTACATCGCGATTTGTGAGCAAAGCATTGGTTGCGTCATCGTTCTGAGGCAAATCTCCGCCAAACATAAGAGGCGATTTGAAAATGGTCCAAAGGTTCATCATCGTCTTTTGCTCGTCGGCGGTGAAGTTGGTAAATCGCTCTGCTCCGCGTTCGCCACGAATACTGATTTTACCCAATGGAAGCATATCGGCATCGGGCCAAGTACCCGGTGCAATATAAGGAGCCCACTTGGCACATACTTGGAATTGGTAATTGAGCTGACTCCAGTTATCCCAAAAATCGTCGACAGTACGCCACATATTCGCGTGATTTCTGACGTGTTCCACTTTTTCAAGCGGGGTTTCTCCCGGCGAGATACTGAGTACAATCTTACGACCGCATTGGTCGATAGCATTGCGAATCATCTCTATTTCAGCAGTATGATATGGACGTGATAGGTCGTCGATTTTGATAAAATCAACACCCCACTGCGCGTAAAGGTCGAAGATTGAATTATAGTATTCCTGAGCACCAGGTTTGCGCCAATCCACCTTCATATTATCGCGCAACCAAGTACACGTAGAGTCGTTATTGGCAATCATATCAGCTGTTATACCATCGGCACCTTTTACGGGCAATTTTTTATTGACAGCTACTTTAGGTATACCACGCATAATATGGATACCGAATTTTAGCCCTTTGTCGTGAACGTAATCGGCAAGCGGCTTGAATCCTTGTCCATCGGCAGCTGATGGGAAACGATTGAGAGCCGGAGTATATCGGCCCCATTCGTCGTAAACATAGATAGGATTAGTTTGATTATAACCACCGGCTTTATCATTTTCGACAAACCATCGGATATCGACAACTACATATTCCCAACCATAATCTTTAAGATGGGTTGCCATGTAATCGGCATTTGCTTTCACTTCCGACTCAACGACGGTAGGTCCGTAGCAATCCCATGAGTTCCATCCCATAGGAGGAGTCGGAGCCCAACTTTGAAAATCTTTTTCAAATAGACTTCCTGCAAGTAGTGGTAGCGCAGAGATTGCTGCTGCACATACGAAGAACACTTTCTTCATGATATTAACTTGACTTGAATAAGGTATATAATTTGTTACAACGCAAAGGTAGCACAATTTTCTCAATGGTTCGTAAATGAAACACTTTTTATAAAATGACACAGGCACAAATTTTGGTGGTACTTTAGCAGAAAAGTGCTACCTTTGCAGAATATAATCGCGATAACAGATGGAATTCAATCTCAGTTCACATTATAGCCCTACAGGCGACCAACCGGAAGCAATCCGCCAGTTGGTGGAAGGTGTTCGCGATGGTCGCGAATCTCAAGTACTCCTCGGTGTCACCGGTTCGGGTAAGACTTTCACGATGGCAAATGTCATTCAAGAAGTGCAACGACCGACGCTTATTCTGAGCCATAACAAAACATTAGCTGCCCAGCTTTATAGCGAGTTCAAACAGTTCTTCCCCGATAATGCGGTGCAATACTTCGTATCGTACTACGACTACTATCAGCCGGAAGCATACATTCCGTCGGTAGACAAGTATATCGAGAAAGACTTGATGATTAACGATGAGATTGAACGTCTGAGATTAGCCACCACCTCTGCTCTACTCTCGGGGCGTCGCGATGTTATCGTTGTTTCGTCAGTATCGTGTATCTACGGTATGGGCAACCCCGAAGATTTCAACGAAAACGTTGTAACTATTAAAGTTGGCGACAAAATCACTCGCAATGCATTTTTGCGCAAACTCGTCAATGCCCTCTATTGCCGCAACGAAGTCGATTTCCGCAGCGGTAATTTCCGCGTAAAAGGCGATACGGTCGACATTCGATTAGCTTACGAAGAAATCGTTGTGCGCGTGGTATTCTGGGGTGATGAAATCGAGTCAATTATCACCCTGATGCCCGAAGACAATGCGCACCTCGGCACCCATGATTCTTTCAAAATCTATCCGGCCAACCTCTTCGTTACGTCGCCTGCTCGCCAAGCATCGGCTGTGGCAAATATTCAGTGTGATTTAGGACGACAGGTCGATTTCTTCAAACAAGAGGCACGACTTCTTGAGGCATCGCGTCTTGAAGAACGCGTTACATACGATGTAGAGATGATTAAGGAGCTTGGTTACTGCACTGGCATCGAAAACTATTCGCGATATTTCGATGGTCGACGCGAAGGAGAACGCCCATTCTGTCTACTCGACTACTTCCCGAAAGATTTCCTCACTATCATCGACGAAAGCCACGTAACAGTGCCGCAAATTCGCGCTATGTACGGCGGCGACCGCTCTCGCAAAGAAAACCTCGTTGAATATGGATTCCGACTTCCGGCAGCTCTCGACAATCGTCCGCTGAAATTCGAAGAATTCGAGTCTATGTCGAATCAAGTAATCTACGTCAGCGCCACACCTGCCGACTACGAGCTCGAACGCAGCGAAGGTGTCGTTGTAGAGCAAGTTATACGCCCGACCGGTCTGCTTGACCCGATTATCCGCGTACGACCGTCGAACAACCAAATCGACGACTTGCTTGAAGAGATTCAACAACGAATCGAACGCGATGAACGCACTCTTGTTACTACCCTCACCAAGCGCATGGCAGAGGAACTCAACGAATACTTCCTCAAACTCGACATCAAAACTGCCTATATCCACTCCGACGTCGACACCCTCGACCGAATCAAGATTCTCGATGGTCTACGCGCCGGTGAATACGACGTTCTTATCGGTGTAAACCTTCTCCGCGAAGGTCTCGACTTGCCGGAAGTTTCACTCGTTGCTATCCTCGATGCAGATAAGGAAGGCTTCTTGCGTAGCCACCGCTCATTGACTCAGACCGTAGGTCGTGCCGCTCGTAACCTCAATGGCGAGGTTATAATGTACGCCGACAAGATTACTGAGTCAATGCAGCAAACTATCGACGAAACAGAACGTCGTCGTGCAATCCAACTTGCATACAACGACGAGCACGGCATCACTCCACAAGCCATCGTCAAAGCCCGCAATACCATCGTAGGGCTTGAGCGCGAAGAAGTCGACATCGAGGCCACTTCTCACAGCAAAAAAGGCGACAAGAAGGATAAAAAGAAAAACAAAGCGGCTATTCCGTATGCCGATGAATTCTCGACTCACGTCGACATCGCTGCCGACCCCGTTGTGGCGTATATGAATGCCGACGAACTACAACGAAACATCAACCGTATGCGCACCGATATGCTCAAAGCTGCGAAAGAAATGGAATTTATCACAGCAGCAAAACTGCGCGACGAAATTATAAAACTCGAGCTTAAGCTCGAAAGCATGAAAAAAGAATGAAGGACAACAAACTAAAAGAAATCGACTATAACAATCTCCGCCCTACCGACTGGCTCCCCACCTCGGTTAAAGAAATGAAAGCCCTTGGATGGGATGGAGTCGACGTTGTTCTCTTCTCTGGCGATGCTTACGTCGACCATCCAGCATTCGGAGCCGCAGTCATCGGACGCACATTACAAGCGGCCGGTTATCGAGTTGCTATCGTACCACAGCCCAACTGGCAAGATGATTTACGCGACTTCCGCAAATTCGGTCAGCCGCGACTTTTCTTCGGCATCAGTGCCGGTGCCATGGACTCGATGGTCAACCACTATACAGCCAACCGACGACGACGGTCCGACGACGCTTACACTCCCGGCGGTCGTCATGGCGCACGACCCGACTATCCAACGATAGTATATTCTCAAATTCTCCGTCAACTATACCCCGATGCACCAATCGTAGCCGGCGGTATCGAAGCATCGCTTCGCCGATTATCACACTACGACTATTGGCAAGATAAGCTCCGCCCGTCGATTATCTGCGATGCTCCTGCCGACCTACTGCTATATGGCATGGGCGAAAAGGTGATTCTCGAACTCGCCCGTCGACTCGATGCCGGCGAAAAGATTGCTGATATTACCGATTTAGAGCAGACTGTCGTCATTCGTCCGAAATCGGAAGTCCCCGAAGCCGACGAGCACAATATCGTACTTGCATCATTTGAGACTTGCCTCCGTGATAAACGCGCACAAGCCACCAACTTTAAGCATATCGAGCAGGAAAGCAACCGCTTTGCAGGCGGGAAAGCAGTTCTTTGGCAGGTTGTTGGTAATAAAGCCGTAAAAGTCAACCCGATGCTTCCGGCTATGACCCAAGGCGAAATAGATGCATCATTCGACTTGCCTTATACACGTCTCCCCCACCCTCGCTACAAAGGTAAGACCATCCCTGCCTACGATATGATTCGCCACTCGGTGAATATGCACCGAGGATGCTTCGGTGGGTGTGCATTCTGCACCATTTCGGCTCATCAAGGCAAATTTATCGCTTCACGTTCGAAAGAATCTATCCTACGCGAAGTGCGTCAAGTGACTAGAATGCCCGACTTCAAAGGCTACATCAGCGATTTAGGCGGTCCGTCGGCAAATATGTACACAATGGGCGGACGCGATAAGAGCATCTGCGCTAAATGTCTGCGTCCGTCATGTCTTCACCCAAAGCCCTGCCCCAACCTCAATACCGACCATGGTCCGCTTCTCGACATTTACCACGCCGTCGATTCTCTTCCAGGAGTAAAGAAATCGTTTATTGGCTCAGGCGTGCGCTACGACCTATCTATGCATCAAACCGGAAATGCCAACATCGACCGCACGAATCGTCGCTACAACGAAGAACTGATTCGCAATCACGTGTCGGGGCGATTGAAAGTTGCGCCCGAACACACATCCGATGCCGTACTCGAAGTGATGCGCAAACCGTCGTTTGGTCTTTTCAAAGAATTTAAACGCATTTTCGACCGCGTCAATGCAGCAGCCGGAATGCGCCAACAGCTTATTCCGTACTTCATATCGTCGCATCCCGGTTGCCGCGAAGAAGATATGGCCACCCTCGCTGTCGAAACCAAAGTTCTCGACTTCCATCTCGAACAGGTGCAAGACTTCACCCCCACGCCCATGACCGTAGCAACAGAAATCTACTACACCGGCATCCATCCATATACCGGCCAGGAAATATACACCGCAATCGGTGCAGATGACAAACTACGCCAACGAATGTTCTTCTTTTGGTACGACCCCGAGTATCGCCGTCGCATCACAACCGAGCTACGGCGCATTGGTCGCACCGATTTGATAAACAAACTATTCGGCGACCGACCTCCACATCGCCGCCGATAAAGTGAACCAACATTGTGCTCGTGTGTTATATAATCAAAAGAATTATTAAACACACAGCACTATGAAACCTCAAACTGCTAATTACTTAGACACCACACGACTATGGTGGTTGCTGCTTATTGCAGGCATACTGCTTATCATTGGGGGCTTTGCCTACTGGTTTTGGCCCGGCATAGGATATTTAGTAGCGGCACAACTTTTTGGATGGCTCTTAGTCGTAGTCGGTGTAGTCCAACTCTGTGTAGCAGCCGGTCCACATTCACCCAAAGGACGCGGCTGGTGGATTATTGGAGGAATCCTCGACATGTTTATCGGTTTTACGCTCATCCGCAACATCCTTGTATCCGCGACAATCTTGCCCTACTTTTTTGCCATCGTGTTCATCTTTTGGGGCATCGAAGCATTTGTAGGAGGCATCATAGGCCGCCGCATCCACTACCGCTGGCTGAGTGTCATCAATGGCATCCTCCTATGTTTCATCGGCTACTTTTTCCTTGAGGCAGGCTTTGTAAGCGATATGTTTATGGTATCATTTCTCACCGCTATAGCCTTTATCTACTGGGGATTTACAGTAGCTATCACCGCCTACGAACTAAAGCCATAGCGTCCGATTAACGCAGCTTATCTTGTCCGACGGAATCTGAAAAAGGTTTCGTCGGCTGCTTTTTTCACTCCATTAATGTTAAACATTGTTCCAAAAGGAGTATTTTGAGCTTAATATCGCGGATTTTCACTATTTTTGTCAATCAATAGCTAAACCACAGCCCCCTATTCGGAGTCTAAGGTAGAAATAACTAAGAAAGGAACAAAAATGAAAAAGATCACCCGAACAATCAGCCTTTTGCTTGCAGCCGCATTGGCTATGCCGATAGCAATGTATGCACAAGACCCCTACGATGATCTATACTACTCGCCTTCGAAAGCAAAGAAAGAGAAGGAAGAGGCCCTGAGAAAAGCCGCTGCAGAAGCAGCCAAATATAATAGTTATCCGTCAGCCGACTCATATACTTCTGGCTCGGTCAACCCGCTTCAAGTTGATGTCGACACGTATAATCGCCGCACCTCATCGGCTACAACAGCAGAACAATCGTCGAAATACGAAGACGGGTTCTCTTATACTCGTCGAATCGAGAAATATCACAACGCTGACATCGTAAGCGAATCAGGCGACACCACTTTGATGGAGTACTACTACAACACTCCATCACAGCAAGATATCAACGTATATGTAATCAATAGCATAGACCCATACGATTTCGCTTGGCGATATTCATCGTGGCCCTATTACAATTCTTGGCGCTACGGTTATTATAACTACTGGGGTCCTCGCTGGAGTTTCAGCTGGGGTATCGACCCTTGGTTTAACTACTCATGGGGATGGTGCAATCCTTGGTACGATCCTTGGTATAGCCCCGGTTTCGGTTGGAGTTGGACATGGCATCCCGGCTGGCATCCCGGCTATCACCCCGGCCCAGGGCATGGACCCGGTGTAGGCCCCGGACACAATGGCGGATGGGCATCGAATTCACCCGGCGCATCACGTCCTCACCGTCCAGGTTATAGCACCGGTAGTACCACAAGCCGCTACCCCGGCACTTCAAATAATTGGAATTACTCCGGTAATAACAACCGTCCCGGCAATATGGGTCGCCCAAGTAACAATAATAGCGATCGCCCCGGCAACTCCGGTTATAGCAACAACACCCGTCCGTCTGCACCGTCGAACAACAACAATAATAATAGCAGCGGCTCATCGAATAACAGCCGTCGTGGCTCGAGTTCTTCGTCTTATAACAGCAACTCGTCTAGCAATTCACACTACTCAACACCATCATTCAACCGCGGTTCTTCGAACAACAGTTCTCGCGGTAGCGGAATGAGCGGTGGTGGCAGCTATCGAGGTGGCGGCGGTGGTGGTCGCGGTCGCCGTTAAAAATCAGTCTGAAGATTAATTACCAAATTTGCAAACTATGAACTTCAAAATAATTGCGACACTCGGACTTGCCGCACTCACCACAATAGGCGCATCGGCACAATCTGCCATCGATGCATATAATATCACACCCTCGCAGTTGCGAGGCACTGCACGCTTCGTATCGATGGGTGGCGCATTCACCTCGCTCGGTAGCGACCTCTCTTGCCTCACACAGAATCCTGCCGGATTGGGCCTATACAGGTACAACGATATCGGCATTTCATTTGATGTGAGTTTCCGCAACTACAAAGCTGCAAGCAACTATCAAAGCGGAAGCATCTCAGAGACAAAAGCCGACTTCGACAACTTCGGCTATGTCGGTGTTACAAATCTATCGGGAACATTGACCAGCTTTCAGTGGGGCGTAAGCTACAACCGCCTTACAAGTTTCGACCGCCGTTCATCGGGCATGATTAATCCAACCAATACATCGCTGTCTAACTATATCGCATCGTACACCAACGGAGTACACTCTGACGATCTTCTCGATTCATCGGACTTCAATCCCTACTACGACTCATCGTCCGATTGGCTTTCGGCTCTTGCATACAATTCTTTCATGATAAACAATACAAACAACGAAGAATCGTATGCCGGTCTTTATCAGAACGGAACTGCCGGAGATGTCGCATTCGATAATCGCGAACAAGGATATATCGACGAATATAACATCGACTTTGCCGGCAATGTGCAAGACGTAGTATACTGGGGTATCGGAGTCGGTATTATGGACGTTAACTATAACTCCGAGACCTACTACTCCGAAAGTATGGCTGGCGCACTCGTCTACGACCAATCGCGCGACATACTCACCACCGGAAATGCCGGTTTCGAGCTCTATAACCGCCGCACAATCACCGGATCGGGAGCAAATATCAAACTAGGTATCATCGTTCGTCCGATCGACGCTATCCGCATCGGTTTGGCAGTTCACACACCTACATGGTTGCACCTCACCCACACCGGATTCGGCGACGTTGACTATGCATATACGCCCGACAACAGCAACTCAAGCCGCCCCACCAACTCGGGATACACCGGCACACCTGAATACAACTACCTCTCACGCCTCAACACTCCTTGGCGAATCATGGTCGGTGCTTCGGCTGTAATCGGCTCTAAAGCAATTATCAGTGCTGACTACGAACGAGTTGCATACGGTGATATGTCGATGAAAGAACAAGGCTCAGGCTACTTTGGCGGTTACGTAGAAAACAAATATGCCAACCAAGATATAAAAAACTATTTCAAGGCAGCCAATATCTATCGTGTAGGTGTTGAATATCGTCTTAGCCGTTCGGTAAGCGTACGTGCAGGCTACAACTACCAAAGCACAGCTATCAGCGACGCTGCAAAATCGCCTTCGACCACGATCTACACTAGTGGCACCGATGCATCGTACACTTTCTTTGACGATGCAACTCAAAACGTGTCGCTCGGTCTTGGCTACCACTATAAATCATGGTATGTCGATGCAGCTTGGCAGTACACACAACGCAAAGGCACCTATCACGCTTACACCTCATTCGATGGCAATATAGCGCCTTCGGCTTCAATCACAGACACAAATAACAACATCGTTATCTCTACCGGTTTCCGCTTCTGATAACACAAAATATTCCACAACCGCCGCCATCGTTCTGCAACAATGGCGGCGGTTTGTATTTTGAATAATAGAATTAAATCGACGAACCGAAAGAAAACTTGGATTTTCATCTTCCGTTATCAAATACTTCAAATATATTGCTTAAATTTGCACATACAGGACAAATTAAGGTGGTTTTGCTTCATAGAAACCCTTGTGGTGTAGAGTTGTATCTTACACATGTAGTTTCAAGGGGGGATAATGCGAAATTTTTCGTTAAGAATGAAGAAAAACTAATAGATGATTGTGAGTGGTTTGTTTTGACAAATGTAGTTGGACCTGTTTTTGTCTCAAATGACGATATCAAGTTTTTGGACAATGAACCAATTAACAAAGTTCATCCAATCGAATATGTATCACTACAGGCAACGGAAGAACTATATAGTTTGATTTATGACTCTCAATCATAATATATGGTAGTATAACGTGTTTGCGAAAGATTCTACATCTTGCTTTTTTGCCACGATAATTGTTCTATTATTCGCCGATAATATATATCTTTGCGAAAACTAACTATTACTACAATTATGAAACAAATCATTTCCTCTGCGATTATTGCCATAGCTATCGTAGTACTCGGTTTTGCCCTTAAGGGTGGCATCGACCACTTTACCGACCGAGATCGAGTTGTTACCGTGCGCGGACTCTGCGAGAAAGAAGTGCAAGCCAACAAAGTTACTTGGCCCATAGTTACAAAAGAAATGGGCAACGACTTGGTATCAATTTACTCCAAAATCCAGAATAGCAATAAGATAATCATTGATTTTCTAAAAGCTAACGGCTTAACTGACAACGAAATTGCTATAAATCCGCCAAGTGTGTACGATCAAATGGCAGACCGCTACAACTCGGCAGACGTTCGTTTTCGTTACCGAGTGACCAATGTAGTCGTCGTTACGTCGGAAAAGGTTGATCAAGTACGTAAACTTATCAATAAGCAAACCGAACTGATGCGCCAAGGTATCGCAGTAGTCGCCGGCGACTACAACTATAATACCACCTACGAATACACATCACTTAACTCAGTGAAGCCGGAAATGATAGCAGAAGCAACTGCCAATGCCCGTGAAGCCGCCATCAAATTCGCGACCGATAGCGAGAGCAAACTCGGCAAAATCAAAACCGCAAGTCAAGGTCAATTCTCTATTGGCGACCGCGATAGCTATACACCAAATATCAAAACCATACGAGTTGTTACTTATATCACTTATTACCTCGAGGATTAGTGTTTCAGTATAGCACAGCAAAATTTTAGGGCACAAAAAAAGGGTAAGCTTACTACATCGCACCGCTACGACCCGATACCCTTGCTTCGATCAAGACCTGGGGGATTCTCGGGGAGCTGGTCGTGTAGGACTTACCCGGCTGCAAAGGTACAATCTTTTCGCCGTTCTGCAAGCGTCAGACGGCATTTTAACATTAGTTTAACATCCGAACCATCGATTTAGCACACAAAATTAACGCCTACACTTCCAAAAGAAGGTAGGCGCTAATTATTTAGACTTTTCTAGCCTTATTTTTTAGACTGTTCAAGAGAAACCTTACGGAATTCTTTCATAAGTTTTTCGAGTTCAAGAGAAGCCTTGCGAGCACGTGTGCCGGCTGCTTTATTGTTCTTTTCGTTCTGGAGTGCGGCGTCAGTGCTGAATGCAGCATAAGCCTCTTGGATTGATTGGAGTAATGATTCCATGGAACTTGATTTTTGAGTTGAAAAAATATGATTAATTAATCTCGTTTACAATATCAGAAATCGACTTTTACTAGAGCAATCGCAAGCCGTAAAAAGTAGGGCTCGGCACATCCAAAACACTACTAAATATCGGTCAGAGCACCCTTAGGGCCGAATTTCACGGCAAACATACAAAAAAACTTTCTAACTCCAAAAAAAAAATAGGATTCTGCTTAAAATATAGGCTAAAAAGTGCATATTCCATCAATTTTATAGCCGTAAAAGCCGCAAACAGCTTCTCACACCGCTTATGAAGGCATTTTTTAAGTCGATTTGGCTTACGTGAAAAAAAAATTAAATATCGATGCAAATTATCCTACAAAGATTGCAACCCACAAGTATTTTCGTTACTTTTGTGTGTATTTTAATTATTATATTATGAACTACGAAATTGACATAAATTATTTGTTCCCGGTCGTACCAAGCGAGCCCGGAGATGATTCATTTACCCTATTAGTAGACACCGACAACGGCAAGAAGACAGTCTCCTTGTCGAAACTAGCATTTCAGAAAGATGAAAACTATATTCAGCCGACAGAACTTTACTGTCGAGTGAAGAGTATTGATGAAAATGGGTTGCCGGTATTATCGCACATAGTAGCGCCTTATGTTTATCAGCTATACGCAAAAACATTTGCTCTTGGCGAGACTTTCGAGTGTGAAGTGATAAGTGTACCATCAAAGCCGGAAGAGGAGCCATTTATGATTAGAGACCGAAACGGTATATTCTTCCGTCACGACGAACCGGAAGGTTTACTATCGAAAGGTCAGATTATTCGCTGTAAATTTACTAAACTAACCCAGCGTTTTTTTCAGATTGAGCGCGTTGACGAAGGTGCCAAAATGCCTTATTTCTCATATAAGAAAGTTTTCAACGATTTAGGCGTATCGAAGCACTACCAACGTTTTATAATCAATCTGATGCTACACTCCAAAACGATGGAGCCTATTGTTGAAGAGATTCGCCAAAAGAATCCCCTTTGGCTATTGACTGCATCAAGAATGGTGATAGCACGTCTGCCGGAATGGTTTCTACAGATTGACATTAAGCATCATAGCACAAGCATCCGCAATTTGCTTAACATTTTGCGCGATGGTTTGCTATACCACCTCGAAGGCTCAGGATTCCTGAACTCCGTCCCTGCCGAGCACCGTCGTAACCTCCGTGAGCAATTTACGACCGTAGTTGAAAGCCTCGAACCATACGACGAAACGCTCGCCCTAATCGCCGAACGTAGCGAAGATACATTCGTTAAACGTCTGCTCGATAAACTTAGGAAATCAGGCTATCTCTATCATCCAGCACGTCAATTCGCGGTGTTGATGATTATCTTCCGCTTGCACCCTGACAAAGTAGGCTACTACCTCAACCGTATCTTTGAAAGCATCTTTGGTCGCGACCTTGAGAACTGGAAACGCGAACCATTCCGTAGCGCCTTCGTCGAGCAGTTTGAAATCTACGTCAACCAAGCCCGTCGCGAATTCGACGCATTACCGATAGCAGAAACACGTGAACAGAAAACACGCCTTGAGACTATCATTATCGCCATCGCTTTACAGTTGATACTTGCCGATAAAGAAGCCGACTTAAGTCGTTCTTCATCGCTTTTCTATCGCTACATTGCACTACTCCGCCCTCTCAACAGCGAAATTCTACTCTCGCGCTCCTTCTTAGCGCTTATGAGCGAAGATGAAGCACCACGACTCAACTACGCACAGCTCAAAGAGCCGATGATGATGATGACCCAAGCTACGGTTATGAACTCGACCAACTTCATGAGTCGACTCAATGCGAGCCACCGATATAGCAACGGCTTAGTCGACATCACCGTATCGGCATCCGGCATCCGTCTATCACTCAACCGTCGCAACGACATCACAGAACGCGTAATCCCCGAAGGCCTTATGCCATGGCTTTCGCCCCAGATCCTACTTAACGGCATCCACGGGTTAACAGCCAATCGCATACGTAAAATACCGGAACACAACCAGTGGTGGCACGAAATCGAAAATAATCTTTTCGAAACCAAAACTCACATTACACAGAACGACGAGGAATTAGTTGAACGAAGCACTCGCCGCGCCGAAATCGGCGACTACGTATATATCGTAATCGTAGGAATCGACGACTACTTGTCGAACAACCCTACATTCAAATGCCGCATATCCGACAAAGACTTCCTCGAAGGCACCGGCATACTAAAACGCGACCAAATAGTAGGTTACAACCTCAAGCAGCCATCGGAACACGCCTTTAGCAGTAGTGATGGCTCACGCCTCGGCTACTATGCCCAAGTACTCGATATGCGCGCCGACGGCACCTACATCTTCTCGCTTCGCGACGAAACTGACCGCTTCATTGACGAACACTTCGAATACGGTGATAGCTACGTAGCCATCATCGCCGGCATAAACGAACACGACTACAGCGCCATCCTTCGCGATGGCATCGGACTCTTCCTCGAAAAAAGTCCTGACCATGTCAACCCAGATACAGGTGAACTTAAATACCAAGTAGGCGACGTTGTATATTGCCGTCTCCAGCAGAAAGGCAAACAAGGACAACTTCGTGCTTACATCACCGAAAAATCGGAGCGTGAAGCCGACAAATTTACCAAAACTGATGCATTCTTCCATTTGATGCAATCGTTAGGCGAATCGGAAAACAACGATGATGGCAACATCGATGAAGAAGAACTGATGAGAGACTTCGATGAAATCTTATCAATTGTCGACGTTCGCGAACTTATTGAGATTATACGCTTCAAAGCCATTGCTGAGACAGATCTAATCAAGGCATACGACTACTTGCGATTTGCACGTCTGTTAGCACTCGTAATTGGCGACGAAGCCCTTGCCGACAAACTTATCACTCATGCCGGCTTGCTATCGTTGCACCAATACTACGCTACCAATAGCCGCATCGACGAGGACAAGCTCCAAGCACTCGAAACACAATCGCTCACCGACCCGTTACTCAAGATGATTTACCATCGTCTCGAAATGGTGTCATGGCTCGGAAGAGACGATCGCATATCCGAACTTTACAAAACGGTTACACACCCGTCGAACGAGCTTGAAGGCAGCATCGCGCGCATGGTATTGAGCTACAACATGCTCAACTCGTCGGAGAATATTGCCGGCAACAACATAGCTTCTGAAATCAAGCAACAGATAATGAAGAAGCTCAACGTCAATAATGAGACACGACAGAGCAAATACTACGGATCCGAATCAAAGTACCTCGAATTCAAAACCTCTATCGTATACACAGCCAATGCTCCCGGCGAAAAGCTTCGCGAACACCCGGAGGAACAACAGTTCCATATCATGAGCCGTATCGCCGGCTTGCTTAACGCAAACGGTGGTCGTCTGTATCTCGGTGTAAACAACGATGGCTACGAAGTTGGCTTGCACGACGACTTCAAATACTACGAATACCGATTCGCCTCCGACGGTCAGCATACCTTCAAAATCAAAGACATTGACAACATGTGCGTATTTATCGAAAACCTCATTGCGATGAATTTCGATAAAGCCGCATGCCGCAAAATCTCCGTGCAAGTCGACGAAGAAGCCAAGAAAGGCGTTATCTATATCGACGTTCAAGAATCTCTCGAACCGGTATTCCTTCAGGGGCACCTATTCGTGCGTCAGAGCGGACAATCGACATACGAATACTTTGGCAACGACATCACTGATTTCGAAAAAGAACGTGCCGATCTTCGCGCCGAACGCGCACACTTGCTTGAAGCATCAACTACCGGACAATCGTCAAGCGAACAAAATGAAGTGTCTGTTATTGATAATGAAGAAGTAGCCACAGCAGAAATCGTTGCAACAGATGAATCAAGCGTCGAAATTGCAGAAGGCGAAAGAATAGCCACATCCCGTTGGCGTCCGAACGTACTCCATGACTACGAAGCCGGATTTGCCGACCCCCTTGGCTATCTTTACTTTATGGGCGACAAAGAGATTCAATTCTCAACAGTCGACCTCTACCTCGAGTCCGACCCAAATTGTCGTCTGGCGCTTGTAATTCCGCACGATATGGCAGAAGCATTCCTGGTTCTCGGGTACGAGAACGAACGAGTGCTACGCATTTCGCTCCAAGAAGTAATTGAAAAAGAGGAAAATATGCCTTTCGGATTCAACGATGAATACAAATTACTATTTGCGTCTATCGCCACGAAGGACGACATCTTAGTATGCATCGGCGTAGACAATTCCGATGCATTGTGGAAGCGTGCTCAGAAACTCAGTCAACTCGACGTCAGCCACCTCACGTCGACACCCAAACGTCTCCACGACACAGCTATCAATCACACATTTGGCTATGAAATTGCCGATAGTTCGATGGCTGAACGCTTTGACGACTGCATAGCAGGAAAGCTCAACCGTCGATTTGGCGTAACGATGAGAGTCAAAAAAGAGTCGCCTGACTTGCAATATAAACTTGGCCTTCTCATCAAAGATTGTCAACCCGGAAATATCTAAACAATGCCACTATTCTCGATCATAACTATATGCTATAATGCCTCAAGTACTATCGAACGCACTATAAAGAGCGTCGATAGCCAAAGCTTCGTCGACTACGAGCACCTCATAGTCGATGGAGCTTCGACCGATGGTACTTGCGACATCGTACGTAGCCACCCGAACGACAATCGCCGCATATCTTCCGAGCGCGACAAAGGGCTTTACGACGCCATGAATAAGGGCATCAGTCAAAGCAAAGGCGAATATTTGATATTTCTCAATGCCGGCGATAAATTTCACTCTAACGATACCCTTGCTGTCATTGCCAAAGCAATCGAAGATGCCAACCATCCGGGAATTATCTATGGACAAACTAATATCGTCGACGACGAAGGCAACTACCTCGGACCACGTCACCTACAAGCTCCCACCGACTTGACAATAAAAAGTTTTGCAGAAGGGATGCTTGTATGTCATCAAGCGTTCATAGCCATGCGTCGAATTGCAGGGTACTACGACCTCAAATACCGCTACTCAGCCGACTACGAATGGTGTATCCGCTGCCTGCAACACTCTCGTCGCAACGTCGGGCTAACCGACACAGTACTCATCGACTACCTGAACGAAGGAGTAACCACACGAAATCGGATACCATCGCTTATCGAACGTTTTAAAATTATGTCGTACTTTTACGGATTCTTTCCGACTATTTACCGCCATATCGGCTTTATCGGTCGAGCATTGAAACGCCGTCAACAAAATAAAAAATGATACTAATAAATACCACATTTTGTGTTGATGCCACAATAGGCAACGAATTCATATCGTTTATACGCGACACATACATACCATTGGCTCAAGACTCCGGGCTATACTCACTTCTACTCACCGAAATGCGCGAGCGCGAAGATGACGATGAGCCGAAGCAAACCCCGACTCGCACATTTGCTTTACAGATGCGTTCGCCATCGCAAGATACCATCAACTGTTTTGCAGACGACGTACTGCCACGCATTTACGAGTATATTGGCAAGACGTGGGGGCAACGGGTTATACCCTTCGAAAGTATGCTTGACGTATTAGTTGATTCGAATAAAAAATGATAGATGCAAATGTAAAAAAAGCCGATCGTATAATTCTGGGTATCGACCCAGGCACTAATGTAATGGGCTATGGCATACTCGGCGTATATGGTAAAAATACCGAGATGATTACGATGGGCATAATTGAGCTAACCAAAGTTGGCGACCACTACCAGCGATTGGCGCGTATCTACGAACGTGTAAAAATGCTCGTAGAGCAATACTGCCCCGATGAAATGGCTATCGAAGCTCCTTTCTTCGGAAAGAACGTGCAATCGATGCTAAAACTCGGACGCGCCCAAGGCGTTGCAATTGCTGCTGCCCTATCGCATCAAGTACCGATCCACGAATACGAACCTCGAAAAATCAAAATGGCAATCACCGGCAATGGAGCTGCCTCGAAAGAACAAGTGTGCGAAATGCTCGTTCGCATCTTGAAGATTCCTCGCGAAAATCTGCTTCCCAAGCTTGATGCGACCGACGCTCTCGCTGCCGCACTTTGCCACTATTATGAATCTCGCAAACCGATTAAGATAAAATCGGGCTCGTGGAAGGATTTCATAGCAAAAAATCCCGATAAAGTAAAAGGTCTATAACGACCATCATCAACTTAAATATCAATAAACACTGACTATGATGAAAGAAAAACTTACAATAGCGCTCGTAGCGCACGACCACCGCAAAGCCGACATGGTAGATTGGGCAAAATACAATGCCGAATACCTCTCAAAGCACCATATTGTGTGCACCGGCACAACCGGTGGCCTTATACAAAAGGCTTTTGAAGAAATCGGAGTCGATGCAGATGTTAAATGCATGAATTCAGGTCCTCTCGGCGGTGATGCAGAAATTGCAGCAATGGTTGTTCGCAACGAAGTAGACCTTGCCGTTTTCCTTATCGACGACCTCAATCCGCAGCCGCACGAAGCCGACATCCAAATGTTGCTCCGCCAATGCCGTATCCACAATGTACCTATCGCTTGCAATCGTATCAGTGCCGACCTTATGATTTCGAGCAGATTGTGGGACGACCCTGACTATGTACCCGCAAAGCAAAACTACGTACACTTCGAACGTAAATAATTATGACCGAATTAGAGCGTATAAGCGAACTACGCAACGAGTTACACCGTCACAATCACAACTACTATGTGAACAATGCTCCTGAAATCAGCGACCGCGATTTCGACATGCTCATGAAAGAGCTTGAAGATCTCGAGCGCCGTCATCCGGAAGCATTCGACCCCAACTCGCCCACACAACGAGTCGGATCAGACCTTGCCTCGTCGGGATTCACTCAAGAACGCCACATCTATCCGATGTTATCGTTGGCTAACACCTACTCTATCGACGATGTCGATGCGTGGGTGCGACGAGTCGACGATGCCCTACTGTCATCGGAGCATACCATCGTCGGAGAGATGAAATTCGATGGCTCGGGCATATCGCTCATCTACGAACACGGGCGATTAGTACGTGCCGTAACTCGTGGAGATGGCGAAAAAGGCGATGTCGTAACCGATAACATACGCACGATCCGTAGTATTCCACTGCAACTACAAGGCGAAGGTTGGCCCGATTTCTTCGAAATCAGAGGCGAAATTGTGCTACCGTGGAAAGAGTTTGACCGCATCAATGCCGAACGCGAAGCCGCCGGAGAACCACTCTTTGCCAATCCACGCAATGCAGCATCCGGAACTCTTAAAATGCAAAACTCTGCCGAAGTTGCTCGTCGCGGCCTTGACGCCTACTTATACTATTTGTTAGGTGAAAATCTGCCATACGACAATCACTACGACAATATGATGGCAGCCAAATCGTGGGGGTTCAAAGTGAGTGATGCAATGACACGTCTACACTCGATTGAGGAAGTCGACCGATACATCAATTACTGGGATACAGCTCGCAAAGAGTTGCCGGTAGCTACCGATGGATTAGTATTCAAAGTTGACTCGCTTCGCCAGCAACTCAACCTCGGATTTACCGCAAAATCACCTCGTTGGGCGGTTGCATATAAATTTGCAGCCGAGCGTGCGCTGACCCGCCTGCGTTTCGTATCATTCGATGTAGGTCGCATGGGTATCATCACCCCGGTTGCCAACCTCGAACCGGTATTACTGTCCGGAACAATTGTAAAACGAGCTTCGTTGCATAACGATGACATCGTCCGCAGCCTCGACATTCACGAAGGCGATATGCTCTATGTAGAGAAAGGCGGCGAAATCATACCTAAGATTACCGGAGTTGACACAGACGCACGACAGCCGGATGCACAACCAATCGAATTTGTAAGCCATTGCCCCGCCTGTGGCACTCAACTAGTACGCATTGAAGGTGAAGCAGCTTGGGTATGTCCTAACAAAGAAGGATGTGTGCCTCAAATCGTCGGTCGCATCGAGCATTTCGTCGGTCGCAGGATGATGAACATCGATGGTATCGGAGAAGAAACAGCCGCTCAGTTATTTACAAACGGACTCGTTAAAAATATCGCCGACCTATATACCCTCGAAGCATCGCAACTCCAAACTATTGAAGGCTTTGCCGCCAAAAGTGCACAACGCGTCATCGACGGCATCGCAGCAAGTCGTGAGGTACCATTCGAACGTGTTCTCTTTGCGCTTTCAATCCCTTACGTGGGCGAGACAACAGCACGAAAGGTAGCCCGCGCCGTTGGCAACATCGATCGATTGATGGCAATGCCCGTCGAACAACTCGAAGCTATCGAAGACGTCGGACCACGAATTGCTCGCACAATTGTAGCATACTTTGCCGACGAGCAAAACAGAGTTATTGTTGAGCGGTTACGTCAAGCCGGCGTACAGATGGAAATAAGCATCGACCCATCTGCAGCACCAAAGTCTGACATCCTCGGAGCTAAATCATTTGTCATCAGTGGAGTCTTTGCACACCATAGCCGCGATGAATACAAAGCTATGATTGAAAGTAACGGTGGCAAAAACGTCGGTTCGATCTCCAAAAAGACCGACTACGTCCTTGCCGGCGAAAATATGGGTCCGGCAAAGCTCGAAAAAGCGCAAAAACTCGGAATTCCTATCATCTCCGAAGACGATTTCTTGAAAATGCTCGAAGAATAGAAATTTATTGCGTATTTTTGCACTCTAAATCAAGAAAGAACTCATAACATATATGACACAACAGAAAAAAGAGATAGTATTGAGCGGTATCCGCGCTACCGGTAACCTTCACTTAGGCAACTATTTCGGTGCGCTTCGCAAGTTTGTTGCAGTCCAAAACGACTATGACTGCAATTTCTTCATTGCCGACTTACACGCCCTCACCACCAATCCTGATCCTGCACAACTTCATAATAACGTAAAATCGATTCTCGCCGAATACCTCGCAGCAGGTCTCGACCCGGAAAAATCGACCCTTTTCGTACAGAGCGATGTCCCTGAAATCGCCGAGATGTACCTACTCCTTAATATGCACGTAGGTATCGGCGAATTAATGCGAACTGCATCATTCAAAGACAAAGCTCGCAAAGCCCTCGGTATCGGCACTCCTGCTGACGACTCTGATGAAGCATTTGAAAAAGAAATCATAGGTGCAGCCACCAACAAACGTGTCAATGCCGGTCTCCTCACCTACCCGACTCTTATGGCTGTCGACATCCTCATTCATAAGGCTACTAAAGTCCCCGTAGGAAAAGACCAACTTCAGCACCTCGAGCTCACCCGTCGCTTCGCTCGTCGTTTCAACTCATTCTATAACGTAGATTTCTTCCCCGAGCCCACCGATTTCGACTTTGGAGGTGCTCCCGTAAAGGTTCCCGGCCTCGACGGCTCTGGCAAAATGGGCAAGAGCGAAGGCAACTGCATCTACCTTGTTGATGACCCCAAAGTACTTCGCAAAAAAGTAATGCGTGCAACTACCGATGAAGGCCCTCAAGCGCCCAACTCGCCTATGTCGGAACCGGTAGCCAACCTCTTTACACTTCTTGAGTTGACCTCTACACCTGAAATTGTTACTTCGTTCCGCGAAGCATACGCCGATTGTTCAATCCGCTACGGAGACCTCAAAAAGCAACTGGCAGAGGATATTCTCGCCATCACCAACCCAATTCGCGAACGCGTCAACGACATTCTTGCCGACGAAACATACCTCTCAAAGGTTGTCAAGCAAGGTGCGGAACGTGCCCGCGAACGTGCTTCAGCCACTCTCGCTGAAATGCGCCATATTATGGGTATTCGTAAATTTTAAAACGACTTCTCTTGGCAGGACAAAACGAAAGTCTAAGACTGGTTCAACAGACCCGCTTACAGCAGCGTCTCAACCCACAAAATGTGGCGTTGGGGCGTTTGTTGGAGATGTCTGTACCCGAACTTGAGGATGAAATTCGTAGAGAAATCGATGACAATCCTGCTCTTGAAGTTCAGCAAAATAACGATAACGGGAATAGCGAATCCGGCGATTTCAACGAAACGTCGGACCAGCTACTGCAAGCCGACTATGCCAACGAGGACGATATGCCGGCTCACATCACCGGCTACAGCCGAAGTAGTAGCGACCCTTCATTCGATCCAACCTCGATAGCTGCCGATGAAGGCGATTCGCTCTACGATGCTTTGATGAAATCCTTAGAAGGCGAAACAGACCTTTCAGAGACAGACCATCGCATTGCCGGACATATCATCGGCAACCTCGATGATAACGGATATATGACTCGTCCGCTATCAGCAATTGCCGATGAAATTGCCATATCGGAAGGATTCTACCCCGAAATGGCTGATATGAACCGAGTCTACCAAGATATACGCAATCTCGACCCGGCCGGCATCGGTGCAGTCGATTTACGCGACTGCTTATTACTCCAGCTCGACAGAATGGAGCCATCGGTTCGCCAACGCACTGCACGCGAAATCATTGCAAACTACTTCGATCTATTTTCGAAAAAGCATTTTCCTCGTTTACAAGCCACTCTCGAAATATCGAAGGAAGACCTTGGCGATGCTCTCGACCTAATTCGTTCGCTTAACCCCAAACCGGCTGCAGCCCTCGATATCGTACGCAATACCGACCGCACACGTCAAATTACGCCCGACCTAGCTCTCGACTACGATAGCAGCGACGACTCATTCACCATCACCTTGCTCGGCAACATACCCGAACTTGGTATCGAAGAGAGTTTTGCCACTGCAGTAAATGAGCCTAAAGTCGAAGCCTCTAATCCCGAAGTACGACGTCGACAACGACAAGCCCTCGCATTTATCCGACGCAAGCACGACGACGCCTCGGCATTTATCGGATTGGTGAAGATGCGCGGCGAAACGCTGATGACAATTGCCAAAGCAATAGTACTTCATCAAAAAACATTCTTTATCAGCGGTGATACAGCTAATATTCGTCCGATGATTCTTCGCGACATATCGGCTGATACCGGGCTTGACCTTTCGGTTATCTCACGAGCTACCGCCGGAAAATACATCCTCACCTCACACGGCATCTATCCATTGAAGCTATTCTTTAACGAACGTCCGGACGCTGACGCCGATGTATCATCACACGAAATTCTCAACGTAATTCGCTCGCTCATTGAAGCAGAAGACAAACATGCACCACTGAGCGACCAAGTGATATGCGATATCCTTGTCGAACGAGGCTACGACATTGCACGCCGTACCGTGGCTAAATACCGCGAACGGCTCGGTTTTCCGATAGCTCGCCTCCGTCGGCAATTATAAACGATAAAAGAAACGCGTATGGCAGACACTGATACAAACGACCATCGAGTATCCCTATTGGCCCACGTCATTAGCGATGTTTTCTCACCACTTATGGTGCCCACATACGGCATCATCGCTGCTATGTGGCTCACTCGTTTACAATATTTACCCCTCAGTTCGCGACTTTGGGCAATCATTGCTGTAAGCGGCATCACTGCACTCATTCCATTCCTCTTTATACTTACCCTCATACGTCTAGGTAAAGTAACCGACCAAAGTATCTCCGATCGTCGCCAACGGTTAGCTCCATTCAGCCTTGCCATACTCTGCTATATCTGTGCAGCAATATATCTTTTTATGATACACGCGCCACTATGGCTTACAACATTCTTTGCAGGCGCAGCATTAGTCACCGTACTCACCGCAATCATCAATCGTTGGTGGAAAATCAGTGCCCACAGTGGAGGTATCGCAGGGTTAGCCGGAACGATGTTTTGGCTCGAACGTCAAGAACTACTCACGACACCCGACTTACTTTGTGTGAGCATCTCACTTGCTCTCGTAGGTATCGTAGCGTGGGCGCGTCTCTATCTCCGACATCATACCGTACTACAAGTATTCGCCGGTGCAGCTATGGCATTTACCGTTGAATACTCGCTTCTTTCATTCATTTGCAATTAAACAACCATATATACTACAAAATGTGTACAGTCAGCATAATAATGGGTAGCACCTCTGACCTGCCCGTAATGCGCAAAGCCGCCGACTTCCTCGAGCAG
>CAZYYV010000031.1:0-26238 GCA_964651295.1 uncultured Bacteroides sp. | reverse complement strand
TTGTTATCGTACATATATCACGACTTTAATTCACGCAAATGTACAAAGTATTATTCAAACACGCAAATCTCTTTTCACTAAAACTTATTATTCCAAATATAGAACGAGCGGAGTATCAAAATAGTTGACACTCCGCGTATTATACTTAGTCTAAACTAAAATTCGCTCGAAAAATGGAAGCGTATTTTTGGGAAGTCATTCTGCGCCATTGTTAGGACGAACGATGAATCAGCAAGGAATACATCGCGACCTTCACGGTCGAGCGCCATAAACTGATGTTTACGTTTCTTGAATGCTTCAAGAGCTGCCGGGTCATCACTATCAATCCAGCATGCTTTATACATCGACATCGGCTCCCAACGGCATTGAGCTCCATACTCATGCAAGAGACGATACTGAATAACTTCGAACTGGAGCTGGCCAACGGTACCAATAACCTTACGACCATTAAATTGGTGCATAAACAGCTGTGCCACACCTTCGTCCATAAGTTGTTGAACACCTTTATCGAGCTGTTTTGCTTTCATCGGGTCTGCATTCTCGATATACATAAACAACTCGGGTGAGAAGCTGGGCAGTCCCTTATAGTGAAGTTCTTCGCCCTGAGTGAGAGTGTCGCCGATTTTGAAATTACCGGTATCGGGAATACCGATGATGTCCCCTGGGAATGCTTCGTCGACAACATTCTTTTTCTGTGCCATAAACGCGGTTGGAGCAGCAAAACGAAGTGTTTTACCGGTACGCATGTGCTTGTAAGGTGCGTTACGCTCAAATTTACCCGAGCAAACCTTAACGAATGCGATACAACTACGGTGGTTGGGGTCCATATTGGCGTGAATCTTAAATACAAAACCGGAGAAAGCTTCTTCTTCAGGATTCACTTTACGCTCTATTGCTTCGATAGGACGAGGTGAAGGTGCAATCTTTACAAAACAGTCGAGCAACTCCTTAACACCAAATGTATTAAGAGCAGAACCAAAGAATACCGGAGCAACTTGACCAGCTAGGTAGTCGTTTACGTCAAATTCGGGGTAAACGCCTTCAATAAGTTCGAGGTCATCGCGAAGTTGCTTTGCATCTTGTTCGCCGACAGCTTCATCAATTCTCGGATCGTTTACATCCTCGATTTCTACGCGCTCAGTAGCCTTCTGCTTATCAGGTGTGAAGAGGTCAAGACCGCGTTCATAGATATTATAAACTCCTTTGAATTTCGCACCGATATTAATAGGCCACGAAAGTGGACGCACCGATATTTTTAGTTCGGCTTCAAGTTCGTCGAGGATTTCGAATGGGTCGCGGCCTTCTCGGTCAAGTTTATTGACAAATATAATCACCGGAGTATTGCGCATACGGCAAACCTCCATCAACTTGCGAGTCTGTGTTTCTACACCCTTTGCCACATCGACTACAATAATAACTGAGTCTACGGCAGTAAGCGTACGATAGGTATCTTCAGCAAAGTCTTGGTGACCGGGGGTATCGAGAATATTGATTTTATAATCACCATAGTTGAACCCCATAACCGAAGTAGCAACCGAAATACCACGCTGCTTTTCGATTTCCATCCAGTCGCTTGTTGCAGTCTTTTTGATTTTATTCGACTTCACCGCTCCGGCAATGTGGATAGCACCACCAAAGAGGAGGAGTTTCTCGGTAAGAGTTGTTTTACCGGCGTCAGGGTGAGAGATGATGGCGAAAGTGCGTCGCCTGCTTATTTCTTCTGTCAGATTAGCCATTAGTTATATCGAGTTGGTTCAGACACCGACGCAATGATTGACGCCAGTGGGGGATGGTTATGCCGTAAACGGCTTTGACTTTGCTCTTATCAAGCACGGAGAAAAGAGGGCGGGCAGCCGCCGTGGGATATTCAGAGGTCGGAAGCGGAGTAACATCAGCCGACAATCCAGCTTCTTCAAGGATTGCAACAGCAAAATCATACCACGATGCCACACCTTCATTTGAGAAGTGAAAAATACCTCCGGCCCAATGTCCGGATATTACATTATTTACAATAAAGGCCGCTAAATCGGCTGCATAGGTCGGAGTGCCGATTTGGTCATCAACGACACGCAACTTTGCTCCGGCTCTACCTTTCTCAAGAATTGTCTTGACGAAATTGTGCCCAAACGACGAATACAGCCACGCAGTACGGATAATAACGCTACCGGGAGCTAGCCCAAGTAAAGCGGTCTCACCTTTGCGTTTTGTCGAACCATATACCGACATAGGCTCCGGCTTGGCTCCTTCATTATACGGACGGTTCGACTGTCCATCAAATACATAGTCGGTCGAAATATGTACGATGCGGAAATCAAGTTCGTCGGCAAAACGTGCAATATTTCGAATAATATCTACATTTGCCTTGGCGCACTCAAGTTTCTCATCCTCTGCACGATCGACTGCTGTATAAGCGGCACAATTGATCACATAAGCGAAGTCGTTGATACGCAAATAACGTTCAACGGCATCGGCATCAGTGAGATCAAGGTCTTCGCGATCAACATAAACGGCTTTTTCGCCTAGAAGAAGGCGTAACTCATTGCCTAGTTGTCCGCAACTACCTGTTACTAATATTTTCTTTTGAGAGTTCATAGATTTGAACTGCAAAATTACTCATTTTTTTTCAAACGGCATATTTACGATGGCTGGAATCGTAGAAAATCTATAAATGAAAAATTCCTGTAAGAAGTGCAATGACATTCTTATTTGAATCTTTCTAGATTTTACCCACTACGTTTTTTTTGTCAATGTAATACGTTATGGGCTTTTTTTTGCTTAACTTTGCAGTATATTAAAATTCAAGAAAATGCTGCGAAAATTATTCACAATATTTTTTGGAGGCGCTTTGGTTGCGAGCCTCTCGATGTGCAAATCGTCGGGCGAAAATACCGATTATTTCGACTGCGTCGAATTGGCAGATACCCTCACCCATCATGCTGAATATCTCACTATCGCTGACTTAGGAGATGGAGATGTGCGGGTTGATATCGTCGATCCTTGGAATAATGACTCTTATTTAGCTCACTATGCACTCGTTCATCGCGATTCAGTGCTTCCCGAAGGGCTTACATCTGATGTTAGAGTGATTCGCACTCCCATTGATCGTGCAGCTGTGTATTCATCAGTACACACCGGCGGACTTGAAGAACTTGGAGCCTTGGATGTGCTTGTTGCAGTAGCCGATGGTCAATATTTTGGCAAAAACGATACTGTGGCAACACTTCTTCATCAAGGAAAGGTAACTGATATAGGACCATCGCAAGGACCATCTGCTGAACGACTTGCAGCATCTCGCTCGCAGATTGTACTCCGCTCGCCTATGCAAGGTATTACCTCTCCGACATTACCATCTGGAATCGTACCTATTGAGTGTGCCGACTACCTTGAAACAAGTCCTATCGGCCGAGCCGAATGGATACTTCTCTTGGGAGAATTGACCGGCCGCCGCGCAGAAGCTCAAGCTATTTTCACTGACGTTATTGACACTTACTCCGACCTCGTATTTAAAGCATCGTCGGCAAAGAGCAAACGCCCTAAAGTCCTGACCGAGACAGAGCAATCGGGTGTTTGGTATCTACCGGCCGGCAAAAGTTTTATGGCACGTATGCTTGCCGATGCCGGAGCGGAATATCCGTGGGCTGATACCGATGGGGTTGGATCATTGGCACTCAGCATCGAAAAAGTTGCAGAGAAAGCAATCGATGCCGATGTGTGGCTCGTCCGTTCGTATGGCTTCACTCCAACAGCAAAATCGCTCGTCGCCGCCAATCCTCGATATGCATCGTTTAAGCCGGTAAAAGAAGGTGCGATTTACGGATGTGATACATCTATTCGTCCAATATTCAACGATGTGGCATTTCACCCTGAACGCGTTTTAGCCGACTATGTAGCCATATTCCACCCTGACGTGATGCCCAACTATGAACTTAGATACTTCAGCCGATGACACTCCGACATAGCTATGTAATAATTGCACTCGCAGCTATCCTAGCGGTGCTTCTTCCGCTAGGACTCACTGTTGGAGGTGTAAAAATCCCCATCAGCGACATTTGGGCAATCCTTTGCGGCAGCTACGAAGGCGAACTTGGCGACATAGGGCACTTTATTGTGGTCGAAACACGTATACCCGCACTTATCACCGCACTTCTTGCCGGTGCATCGCTCTCGGTTGCCGGACTTTTGATGCAAACGTGCTTCAACAATCCGCTTGCAGGTCCTTCAATTATGGGTATTTCATCCGGTTCGAGCCTAGGTGTGGCATTGGTGCTTATGTGCCTCGACGGAGTTGCCGGAGTATGGGGGCAGATGGCAGTAGTGAGTGCCGCAATGATCGGCGCAATGCTTATTTTAGGCATAATACTACTATTTTCAATGGTAGTCAACTCTTCGGATATACTGCTTATAGTAGGCATACTTATCGGCTATCTCACCAACTCGGTAATTTCGCTTCTCAACTTCTTCTCAACAGACAACAGCGTACATTCATTCGTCCTGTGGGGGCTTGGCACATTCTCGGGAGTAAGTATCGACACCCTTCCACTTTTTGCCACACTAGCTGTGATACTCTTGTGCATATCGATGCTATACAGCAAGAGTCTTAATGCGCTTCTTTTCGGCCAACGCTTTGCAGAAAACGTAGGAGTATCTGTTGGACGCGTACGCACTGCCCTACTCTTTCTGGCCGGCGGACTCACAGCTATCGTAACAGCATGGTGCGGCCCGATTGGCTTTGTCGGCTTAGTCGTACCTCACATTGCTCGAATGTTGCTTGCATCATCGAATCATCGCGTATTAATCCCTGCTACGGCCCTCTGCGGAGCTGTAATGGGTCTGCTCTGCCAAATAGCTTCAGTAGCTCCGGCTCTCAGCAAAGGTAGCACCATTCCTGTCAATGCAATAACGCCTGTAATAGGAGTTCCCGTAATTATCTACGTACTACTCAACCGCAAACGCCTGCTTTATTTCAACTGATATGTACACAGCTGTTGCCACTCAAAACCTATCTGTAGGCTATCCGACTCGCACTGTACTTCGCGACATAAACTTTGCCCTAAAGCCTGGTAATATGGCTGTACTTATAGGAGCAAACGGAAGCGGGAAATCGACTTTTCTGCGCACTCTTGCCGGCGCACAACCGGCACTTGATGGACAAGTAATACTTGATGGACAAACAATCGGCACATACACCCGGCGAGAACTTGCACGCCACCTTTCGGTGGTATTCACCGACCGCACCGGAGGAGGAGCTCTCACAGTCAGCGAATGCGTCGAAATCGGCAGGCATCCATATACCGGTCCATTCGGACGACTTAACGCGAATGACCGACGCATAGTAGCAGACGCAATTGATGCGGTTGGAATGACAACAAAAGCCAACCGATATATGGGTACTCTTAGTGATGGCGAACGTCAAAAAGCCATGATAGCCAGAGCGTTGGCACAACAAACTCCATTTATAATCCTTGACGAGCCAACCGCATTCCTTGACGTAGCCGGTCGCCTCGACATTATCCGTCTACTTCGACAACTAGCCAACAATGGTCATGCCGTGCTACTTTCGACTCACGACATCGCTCCGGCAATAGCCGCAGCCGACACCCTTCTCGTAGTCAACGGAGAAGCTCTTATTGCCGATAGTAAGGCGAAAATAATAGCTTCCGGTGCACTCGACAGAGCTTTCCCGGAAGCTACATTATACTTTGACGCCGCAAAAGGCGACTTTGTAGCTAAGATATAAACGTTATTCCCCGACAGTCAAAGTCGTTATGCCAAGACGACTCGACCAAGGAAGTAGAAGATAGAGAGCAGCTTCGCCAACCGCTGTAGCAAAATTCGTTTCAGAGGTTTGCGACACAATAGTAAGGCTTTTACCGCCTACAATCATATCAACCTTATCACAGTAGATGTCGATGTCTATATCGATCGAACCGCGATCGGCAAGTACCATCGCACGAGCTTTTTCAACATCTGAAAACGGATAGTGACGGGTCGAAGTAGTTTGAGCTAACGAGCGACCATTTTTTATATCATCCCAAACGAACGCAACACGAAAGCCCGACTCACCCATAGCTGTAACTATTGCTCGTGTAACTGCTTGTGAACGTTCACAAGCAACAATAAATACATTTTTCTCACCGATTTCAAAGCCGACTACACCGCGTTTTCTACCTAGCGGACTATAACGACGAGGAAGAGCACCGGCAGCAGCCCGACGATGCTCTTCCATTTTATTCTCAAGATAGTTATCTGCCATTATTTACGGGCTATACGATAGATAGTGCCTTCGATAAGCGATACATAGATATCGCCCGAAGTGGGATCCACATCGATACCATTAACTTCGCTAACGCCAAGAGGTAGTGATGCAACGAGACCGGAGCCATCGGCTTTGGTGATTGTAACCACACCACGACGAGAACCAGCATATACAAGACCATCTTTTTCGACCACAATGCAAGGAGCATGTTCGTAACCAAGTCCGAGGTCGACTAGCCAAAGTTCTTTAAATTCATTTCCTGTAGCATCGATAGCGACAAGCTCTCCATCCATAGTTTTGGCGTAGATACGAGTGTAATCTTCGCTATGACCAAGACTTTCGCGATAACGATGCGAGTTATCTCTCCAAATTTGAGAGCCTGTAGCACGATCTATACAGGTCATAAAGCGATCGGGAGCAACTACAAATACCTTGTCGTCTGCAATAACTGGAACTACGTTGCCCGGGCCGAGCATATTGTTCTTTTTGCCATTATTCCATACCCAACGAAGCTTGCCGGTTTTGAGGTCAAGACAACGGAGGTTTGTATCCCAAGCCCCAAAAACTAGGTCGTTGCCATCGATTGTCGGAGCACCTTGGCAATAGTTAAAAATAGAGTCGTAGCTCCAAACGAGCTTGCCATCAGTAGGACGACGACGCTCGATGCGCTTGTAAGCACCTTGAATATATGCCTTGCCATCTGCAAGAAGGACACCGTCGGCAACGTAAGGACCTTCTTTTGACGATTGTTTACCGCGTACTTTACCGGTTGTGCCATCAAGAATCATGATACCATCGTGCATAGGCACGGCAACTTTGTTTCCTTTAAGTGCTACGGGACGACTGAAAAGAGAAGCTCCGGTCGCCACACTCCACGTGAGTTTACCATCAGTTTTTCCAACAGCACGAGCATGACCTAAGGAGTTGCCAAAGAATACATTATTTTTATCAAAGCCAAGACGAGTAAAAATCGAAGCACTATCAGTCCACACTTTTGTTACTTCAAAACCATCCGGAACGACAACTTCGGGACGAACTGCAAAAGTAGCTTTTTTATGGTCGGCTCGTGCGGGGAATGCAAATTTTGCTTCGGGTTTTTCACCGATTACCTTATTGTAGATATGCACCCAGTCGTTATCAATTTCAACAATTGAATAGCCATATTTACCATCTCGCATATCGAGGGCGCGAAGCATGGTGCAAGGAAGGTCTGACCCGCTTTCGTTGCCACCTGCCATATACTGACGGAAGGTGTGATAGTGGCCGTTTATATGCCCTATTACCGGGAATTGCTCGAGGACACGTACATAGTCGGGACAATTATCAAGGTCGTCGAGGAGTGGATAATGATTAAACGAAAGGACTCGTTTACCTTCGGTTACTCGTTCTTCAAGAATAGATTTGAGCCAGTGAAGGTCTTCCTGTTTGATATGTCCGTCACCCATCTTCATAAAAGGCCCACTACTAATGCCAACGATTATGAGCGAATCTACTTCGGTGATAAATCGGTCGTTGCCCCATAGGTCGAAGAAAGTTTTAGTCGCACTTTGACTCCAAGTACTTTCGTGATTACCGGGAAGAACGAAAAGAGGATGACGAATGTCGTCTAGGATCGATTTCACATTTGTGAGTTCTACGTCAGAACCCTCATTTCCAAGATCTCCGTTCATTATCACAACGTCGAAGTCTCCTTTATTAATATCGTCTACAGCAAGGCGCAGTTGAGTCTCATTTGCATTACCGGGAGTAACGTGAACGTCGCTCAGCACAGCAATACGCTGGGCTGAGGCATTAAGGCCACCGGCAACCAAGAGACTAATAAAAATCGGTAGGATTCTCATGTTAGTGTATTATGATTAAGTTGTTTTACTTGTTACAAAGGTACGCACTTTTGTCGGTAATTTCACTATTCGTGCTAAAAAAACTTTTTCGGCATATCGGTGTTATAAAATCAAAACAATCTACAAATTTTCTCATTATTACCCAACCGGATATGAAACGAATCGTATTATTCCTCGTTGCAGTACTCTGCTGCACCGCCGCCTTTGCTCAAATTGACAAAGGTGAACTCAAGAAACTACAAGCGTTTCTTGCCCAACCAGCCGCCGTAGCGCCCACCAATGCGCAAGCCCTCAAAATAAACAACCTTAACGACCCCGCAACATGGGAAGGCGTAACATTCTTAGGCCACCATATCACCGAAATAAAATGGAAAGACCGACAATTGGCAGGCTCTCTCGACTTATCAGGTTTTAAAGAACTACGGACTGTCGACATTTCACGAAATGCAATCACCGCACTTAACCTCGAAGGAGATAGCAAATTGGGCAACCTCAACGCTTCGCGCAATCGTATCACGACTGTCAATCTAAGCGGATGCACCGATCTGTTCCGTCTGATTATCAACAATAATCGTCTTACAGACTTTTCCCTCTCTGATGTACCTTTTATCAAGACCATCAACATTGCCGGAAATTTCCTCGTATCGCTCGACTTACAATCATCGGCAACACTTGAGACGCTCAATTGCCAAAGCAACCGTCTCGAGCAACTTTCTGTTACTGATTGTACTGCATTGAAAAACCTTTATTGCGGATATAACCGACTCACATCGCTCAATCTCGTTGGGACTGTCAATTTACAGAATCTTAACGTCGACGACAACAGAATTGCAACAATGATAATTTCGGGTCTACCTTCACTCTCAACATTTATGTGTACTGCAAACGGAATGACTAGCCTCACCGTACGCAATTGTCCCAATCTGATGGATATCGTATGTGCTTATAATAACCTCACTAAATTTAATGTCAGCGAGTGTCCTAACCTCATCTTTGTCGACTGTCAATACAACGATTTGACCCAGCTAACACTCTCGAACCAAACGTTCCTCCAACGTCTATTGTGTAACAACAACCAATTGACCATGCTCGACGTCAGCTTCGACCAATCGCTTACATATATCAACTGTCGATACAATATGATTGATGATCTCCGCACACAAGCCTGCCCCAACCTCACCCAAATTGCAGGAGAGTGGAATTTCTGATGCTATTTAAGGTGTTATATTTATAGATTAAGCCGTGAAGGAACAGAATATCCTTCGCGGCTTGATTATGCTAGATCAATACATAAAAAGGCGTAGAGCATGCCACACAACCCTCTTACCTATTTAATTCTCAACAATTTACATAGCTAACAATGTAGAAAGTCAATCTAATACCACTTGGTAATGCTCGTATTTTGTTCGAATCGAAGACCGCGTGAGAAACTTAATTTCTCTACGCCTATTATCGAATTTTTCAAACATTTTTCTTAGTATTGCATTTGCCCTTGGACTCTACGCTGCTATCCCAATTTTTTTCAATTACAAAATTTTTCGATTGCTTATGCTAAATTGCCGAATTTTTTCCTTAATTTTGCGGAGTAAAGCGCATAAGCGCAAATAAACATTGATACTAACATCAAAAATCACGATAAAATGACAATCGACAATTTCAACTTCAAAGGCCACAAAGCCATTGTACGTGTTGACTTTAACGTGCCCCTGGACGAAAACGGTAATATCACCGATGATACCCGTATCCGCGGCGCTCTCCCCACTCTCAAAAAAATCCTCAACGACGGCGGCGCTCTCATCGTAATGAGCCACATGGGCAAACCCAAAGGCAAAGTGAACGCTAAATATTCACTCTCTCAGATTAAAGACGCAGTAGCTAAGGCTCTTGGCACTGACGTTCAATTCGCTCCCGACTGTGCTGCTGCAGGCGAACTCGCTGCTGCTCTCCAGCCCGGTCAGGTACTTCTTCTCGAAAACCTCCGCTTCTATCCCGAAGAAGAAGGTAAGCCCGTAGGCATCGAAAAAGAAGATCCTAACTACGACGCTGCTAAGAAAGAAATGAAGGCTCGTCAGAAAGACTTCTCTAAAACTCTCGCTTCTTACGCAGACGTATATGTAAACGACGCTTTCGGCACTGCACACCGTCGTCACGCTTCGACCGCTGTTATCGCTGATTACTTCGATCAGGACCACAAGATGCTCGGCTATCTTATGGAAAAAGAAGTTCAGGCTGTCGACAACATCCTCAAAGACATCAAACGTCCCTTCACCGCTATCATGGGTGGCTCTAAAGTATCGACCAAAATCGGTATCATCGAAAACCTCATGGACAAGGTTGATAACCTTATCCTCTGCGGTGGTATGACCTATACTTTCGCTCGCGCTATGGGTGGCAACGTAGGCGAATCTATCTGCGAAGAAGATAAGCTCCAACTCGCGCTCGATATCATCGAAAAAGCAAAAGCTAAAGGCGTTAACCTCGTACTCGGCATCGACTGTGTAGCTGGCGACGCTTTCAGCAACGAAGCTAACACTCAGATTTGCTCTGTAAAAGAAATTCCCGCTGGTTGGGAAGGCCTTGATGCAGGTCCTGCTACTCGCGAACTCTTCACCAACGCTATCCGCGGTTCAAAGACTATCCTCTGGAACGGTCCTGCCGGCGTATTCGAATTCGACAACTTCTCTGTAGGTAGCCGCGCAATCGCAGACGCTATTGTTGAAGCAACCAAAGAAGGTGCATTCTCACTCGTTGGTGGTGGCGACTCTGTAGCTTGCGTTAACAAGTTCGGTCTTGCCGATCAAGTTTCTTACGTATCAACCGGTGGTGGTGCACTCCTCGAAGCAATCGAAGGCAAAGTACTCCCCGGCGTTGCTGCTATCAAAGGCGAATAATCACCATTGAACGGCAAAAGGGCTCGCTCTTTTGCTATCCGCAACATACAACAAAGGCATGCCGGCATCGGTCGGTGTGCCTTTGCTTTTTAAACTGCTACTATGGACACTCGCTTCTTCGAATGGGTACGCGAACATATATCCGACGACCCGACCCGCCTCCGCTTGAAATATCGCGGCACAGCCGACGGCATAGATTATGCCGCCGCAATCACTCAGATTGAATGTCGACATAAATTCGGTAAGAAAATTGCCGATACACTCGCTTCATGCCCCGATTTCTTCTTTCCATCGACATTAGCGGGCGAACAAGCTACATCAGACATCGTAGCCACTTATCACTCCTCGCTAATCATTGCCGACTGCCCGTGCATCGACCTCACCGCCGGACTCGGCATCGACGCTCTCCACTCGGCGAGTGTGGCTTCGACTATTACCACCATCGAGCGCGACATTGAAAAGGTAGACGCACTAAAGCACAACGCTGCAGCGATGGGTATCAACAATATCAATGCCATATGCGGTGATTGTATCGACTATATCGACCACTGCATAGCCAACGGAACTCGATTTGCCACAGCTTTTATCGACCCTGCACGACGAGCCGGCGACGGTAGTCGAGTCTTTGCCCTTTCCGATTGTGAGCCTGATGTCGTAGGACTTATGCCAAAACTTAAGTTGATATGCGACCGACTTATAATCAAAGCGTCGCCGATGCTCGACATATCTCACACGGTTGCATCGCTATCCCCTACTTCCACTTCGGTCAAAGCCGTAGGCGCAAATACAGAATGTAAGGAGTTGCTCATAATCGTCGATTTCCACCAAGAGGTTATTGAAACTGCCATTGAGGCTATTACGATACACAAAGACGGCAGAGCCGATACGTTTACATTCACACATTCAGACGAAAAAAACGCCCCACAACCTGCAGTTATGGCTGCACTCAAAGAGGGCGACTATATATACGAAGCCTCTCCTGCGCTTATGAAAACCGGTGCGTTCAAAATTGTAGCTAATCGATACGGATTATCTATATTCCACCCGAACACACGTCTATTTGCATCAAGTACGGAAATCAGCAATTTTCCGGGGACGCGATATCGCGTAGTGAATGTAATCGACTACGCTTCAAAAAACATAAAACGATTTGCATCTGAGTATCCGGTAATCAACGTAGCCGTTCGCAATTTTGGTATTGGAGCAGATGCTCTTAGAACAAAATTACGAGTCCGCGATGGCGGCAATTTGCGACTTTACGGCATCACAGACGCCAACAATCAACGTATACTAATAGTGGTAGAATAAAGGTATTATGGGAAATCCGATTAAGAAAGTAATTAATGTAGTACGACAGTGGCAAGTGCTCCGCAAAATGCCGCTTCGTCTCGAATTTGTTGTTACCGACTATTGCAATCTCAATTGTAAGGGGTGCACCCACTATTCTCCATTAGCGACAAAAGAATTCGAGTCGCTCGACCGTCTTGATGCCTCGATGTCGCATTTAGGCAAAGTCTGTCGCGGAGATGTCGACAGCGTCTACCTAATCGGAGGCGAGACACTACTCTACCCTCAACTCGTTGAAGCTATGGTTGCTATGCGACGCCACTTCCCACAGCCTGTAAAGGCGTATATTTTCACCAACGGCATCGCCCTCAAGTCAATGAGCGACGAGTTTTGGCAAACGGCTCGAGACCTCGGTTTTATCATAGCTATCACTCGCTATCCTATCAAAATCGACTACGACGCAATCATTGCCGACTGCAAAGCCAAAGGCGTAACAACCGAAGTATTCGGCGACCGCTCTATGGCTGATTCGTTCTTCCGATTCGGGCTCGACCCGACTAAGAGCCAAAATGCTCGCATCGCGCATTTCAAGTGCTACAACCGCGGTTGTGTGTCGATAATCGGCAACCGCCTATACCCCTGCTCTATCAGTGCCTGCGTGAGCCACCTCAATAAAGCGTGTGGCACGCACTTCGAACACGTCGACGGCGATTGGCTCGACATAAATAGCATCACTTCCGCTAAAGATATCCTTCACCTACGCAACAACCCCGTTCCATTCTGCCGCTACTGTATAAATCCGCCCACAACCGTCGCTTACGGTCCTTCTAAGCGAGATGTTTCAGAGTGGGTAGACAATAGATAAAATATAAAAGAGGCGCAGTGCATTGTTTGCGCTACGCCCCTTGACTATAAAAAAACTACTATTAAATGCGGTCAAGCACGACTGCTATAAGGTCGCGGATACCGGATTTGTAGTTGGGGTTAGCTTCGGTATTGAAGCGGTTGGCAATGATGGTGCAAACTGTCATACAGCTATGACCCATAAGTTTACCCATACCTGCAAGTGGAGCACTTTCCATTTCGTAATTTGTTACGCGACGGCCTTGGTACTCAAATGATTCAATACGACGGTTGAGGTCGGGATTCGATAGGGCTAGACGTACTTCTCGACCTTGAGGTCCATAGAAGCCGACAGCTGAAATAGTATTACCACGCACCATGTCGTCGCCACCGATGCGAGCAACGAGCTCGGGGTCGGCGTCGACGATATAAGGCTTCGCCCAAAGGGGATTCCAATTGGTGTGATCGCAGAATGCCTTTTCGAAATCGAGGTCAGCAACATCGTTACGACCGGCATAGTAGTTGAGTACACCATCAAAACCGAGTGATTTTTCTGCAATCACAGGTGTGCCGAGCGACAATTCGGGCTGAAGGGCGCCCGATGTGCCAATACGAACCATTGTGAGGCGACGTTTCTGCTCACGAACTTCACGAGTCTTAAAGTCGACATTTGCAAGTGCATCAAGTTCGGTAATAACTATGTCGATGTTATCAGGACCGATGCCGTGGCTCAAACACATAATGGGTTTGCCTTTATAAGTACCGCCAATTGTATGAAATTCGCGTGATGATACTTCGAATGTACGAGTGTCGAAGAACGATGCAACCATATCGACACGCGAAGGGTCTCCAACAAGGATGATACGGTCGGTTAGTTGCTCCGGAAGGAGATGCAGGTGGAAAATCGAGCCGTCCGGATTGATAATCAATTCTGATTCGGGGATAATCTTATTTGCCATATAGAGGTAGATTTTGGTAGTTTATTATTATGTAACAAGCGACGAGGCAATATGTTATCTCGACTTTGCCGGCAAGCCATAGCGTCCACCGGGAAGCGATACTATGAAGTCGTCAAGTTCCATTCGAAAAAGAAGTGAGCTCAGGGCTGCAAATGGCATATTCAGAGCTAGACAGAGGTCGTTGATAGTTGCTGCCGGGTTGCTTTTTATCAAGTCGATAACGGGCTGATATTCTGCAGGGGTATCAAAAACGAGTTCTTGTTGCTCTCCGGTACGCGGACGTTCTTGCCACCCCATCAATTCGATAAGGTCGTCGGCATCACGAAGAATCGTAGCCGTACGATTGGCTATCAATTTATTACAACCACGACTATAAGTATCGTTTACGCGTCCGGGCACAGCCATCACCTCGCGATTATACGCCGACGCGATTCGAGCTGTTGCCATAGCACCTCCTTTGACATCGCTTTCGACTACGATAGTTACATCGGCAAGTCCGGCTACGATTCTATTACGCGCCAAGAAGTTGCCACGATGCACTGTGTCGGACGACATATACTCAGTAGCTAAGAAACCACCTTCGCGCACAATGCGTTGAGCATCATTGCGATGGTCGGCTGGATAAATCGTATTCAATCCATGAGCCAACACCGCTCCGGTAGGCACGCCCGACTCAAGAGCTGCACGATGAGCGCAAATATCTACACCATACGCCAACCCACTGACAATTAACAGGCTATCAAGTCGTTCAGCAAGATCAGCGACAAGACGACGAGTAAAGTCAGCTCCATAGGGAGTGCAATGGCGAGTGCCCACGATTGCAACCGAATGAAGCGAATTCATAACCTCAACATCGCCCATAGAGTAAAGCATCGCCGGAGCATCATCACACTCTGCAAGTCGCTTGGGATAATCGGCGGCCGTACAGTAGAGGGCTCGCAAACCGTTTGCTTCAACAAACGTACGCTCTTGCAAAGCTCGCGACATTGCATCGGCTCGGCGGCTATCTGCGAAATAGTCGGGGCGCACACCGGTGATAGAGGCAAGCGTCGATGCCGACTTCTCAAAGAAATCGGGCGCCGACACTCCATATCCCTCAAAACGACGAACTGCATCAAGGGTTATGTTTCGGTACGACGACAAAGCGATGCGTGCCACTAAATCGGGTTGCGACAAAGGTGCCATTAGAGATACTCTTTAAAAGCTTCAGCGAGTTCATTGCCACGCGAAAGTCGACCATTGGCAAAGGAGACAATATCAACAGTAGCCTCGACAACCGGCTCGCCGGCGAGGTTGAAAATATCTTGCTTAAATACAAATACCGGACCGCGACGAGTAAGTGCCAATTTACTCACCATAGCATCGCCCAAGCCGAGCGGACGGATATAGCGGATATCTATGTGGCTCACCACGGGGTCGAAACCACGGTCGTGCATCTCACGGAACGTAAGACCTGCCTGCTCACAAAATTCGTGACGCGTATGCTCGAGATAATGCAGATAATTGGCATTATTGACTATACCCTCTGCATCAACTTCGTAGTCGCGTACCTTGATTGGCATTTCAAAAATATAGTTTTCTGACATTTCTATCGTTACAAAATTGAATAGCAAAAATACTAAATCTTTTTCGTAATTTTGCGACATATGAAAAAAACGTGGATAAAAATTAAAGAATGGCTTCAAGGACTGTCATTTCGGACGGGACTTATCGTAGCGTTGTGCTGTGTCGTTTTCTATATAATTTCATTTGCGCAAATGCTTCTACCAATCTCCACTGTTGCAAAAGGTGTATTGTGGACAGTCTTTTTCGGTCTTGCCAAAACTGCCCAATACTCTGCCCTACTTATCCTCGGAAAAGCAGGAGTCGAACGCCTCAGACGTAAATTTAAGAATTAATCTAAGCGAAAAACGAGACGCTGCACGCCGTCTTGATAACGAGAGCTTGATATACGGAAGTGTCCGATTTCCGAGGTGCGTTTTACGTGAGTACCGGCACATAGGCATTGATCGTAAGAGCCAATATGCACTACTCGCACAGTATCTGATGCTCCATCGGGCAGACGACTCATATCAAACCGATCAATTGCTTGCTCCTGTGTGATATATTCTTCTGTTACCTCAACATCGGCTAATATCGCGTCATTAACATATGCCTCGAGCGACTGCAATTCTTCATCGGTCAAAGCGCGAGACATATGATAGTCCAATTTCGATTTTTTACGTTCGACATGGGCGCTGAAAGCTCGTCCACATCCAAATCGACGAGCCATCTCGCCATTGAGTAGATGTTCTGCCGAGTGCATCGGCGGATATTCTTGTTTATTATGTTCGTTAAGTTCGGGAGTTTCCATTGTTTTGAAAAAACCGACGAGAGTCGTTGAAGGCTCTCGTCGGCAAAATGAATATGAGAACTAATATGCTTATTCTTCGGTATTCTTTTCGGCGTACTCTTTGAGGAGTTTTTCCTGAACGTCGGCTGGTACGAGTTCGTACTGAGCAAACTTCATAGAGAATGACGAACGGCCACCGGTGATTGAGCTAAGCGAAGTTGAGTAGCTCGACATTTCTTTGAGAGGTACACGAGCAGAAAGTTTTTCGAAGCCGTTTTCACTCGACATACCCATAATGATCGCACGGCGTCCTTGGAGGTCGCTCATAACATCGCCCATTACGTCGGCTGGCACGAGCACTTCAACGTCATAAACGGGTTCGAGTACTTTAGGATTAGCTTCGCGGAATGCCTGGCTGAATGCGTTACGACCTGCGAGACGGAACGAAATTTCATTCGAGTCTACGGGGTGCATCTTACCATCGTAGATACAAACGCGTACGTCGCGAGCATAGCTACCGGTGAGAGGGCCTTGTTCCATGCGGTCCATAAGACCTTTGACGATAGCGGGGATGAAACGAGCATCGATAGCACCGCCAACGATACAGTTACAAACCACGAGTTTACCACCCCACGCGAGAGGAATTTCCTGTGTATCGCGAACGTTCATTTTGAATTCCTGATTGCCGAAACGATAAGTATCGGGAGCTGGCATACCTTCGGTGTATGGTTCTACGATGAGGTGAACTTCACCGAACTGACCGGCACCACCCGACTGTTTCTTGTGGCGATAGTCGGCACGAGATGCACGAGTGATAGTTTCGCGATAAGGGATCTTGGGTTCTTCGAATACGATAGGAAGTTTATCGTTATTTTCTACACGCCATTTGAGAGTGCGGAGGTGGAACTCTCCCTGACCCGAAAGGATAGTCTGTTTAAGTTCTTTCGACTGTTCAACCACCCAAGTGGGGTCTTCCTCGTGCATACGAGTAAGAATTGCACTGAGCTTTTCGGCATCACTTTCGGTAACGGGACGGATTGCTCGCTGATATTTAGGAGCGGGATACTTAATGAAGTCGTATTCGTAGTCGCAACCCTTTTCATTAAGGGTGTTACCGGTACGAACATCTTTAAGTTTCACACTAGCACCGATATCGCCTGCTTCGAGTTCGTCGATAGGTGTTTTGATTTGACCGCAAACGCAATAGAGCTGAGCAAAACGTTCTTTGCTGTCGCGTGTGATGTTTTCAAGGTCTGCACCGGCTTTGAGAGTACCTGACATAACTTTGAAGTATGTAACTTCCCCGATATGCGGTTCGACGGTAGTTTTGAATACATACACGCTAAGCGGGCCATTGGGATCGGGCGCCACTTCTTCGCCGGCCTTGTTTACAGGAGCGGGCATATCGTCGACAAAAGGCACAACGTTGCCGAGGAATTCCATCATACGGCGAACGCCCATGTCTTTCTCTGCGCTAACGCAGAAGAGAGGATATATAGAGTTGTCGATAAGTCCTTTGCGGATACCGAGTCGAAGTTCGTCTTCGCTGAGATGCTCGGTTTCGAAGAATTTCTCCATAAGAGTTTCGTCGTTTTCAGCAGCTGCTTCAACGAGTGCGCGGTGATATTCGAGCGCGCGAGCTTTCTCTGATTCGGGAATATCTTCGATTGTTGGAGTACCACCTTCGGGGCCCCATGAATATTTCTTCATAAGGAGCACGTCGATCATGGCATTGAAGCCGGGGCCGCATGCGAGAGGATACTGCACGGGTACGACTTTTGAACCGAAAATGTCGCGCATCTGTTCGAGCACGTTTTCATAGTCGGCTTTTTCGCCATCGAGTTGGTTCATGGCGAAGATGATAGGCTTATTGAGAGAAGAGGCTGTGCGGAAGATGTTCTGAGTACCGACTTCAACGCCATACTGACCGTTAACGACGATAACGCCGGTATCCGATACGTTGAGAGCGGTGATTGCCGAACCAACGAAGTCGTCAGCTCCGGGGCAGTCGATTACATTGAGCTTTTTGTTGAGAAATTCAGCATAGAAAACTGTCGAGAATACCGAGTAGCCGTATTCTTTTTCAACGGGGAAGTAGTCGCAAACGGTGTTTTTGGCATCCACGGTGCCGCGGCGTTTTATAACTCCACACTCGTAGAGCATAGCTTCTGCGAGCGTGGTTTTACCCGAGCCTTTGCTACCGAGCAAGGCTATGTTTTTGATTTCTTTAGTTTTGTAGATTTTCATGATGTCGTGGTAGTTTTAAGTGTGTACAACTAGCTCTAAAACCTTACGGATTTCAACAAGACTGCACCCTAGGGAGCATCTTATCAAGCTTAGAGCCTCTTTCTCTTTTCGGGTCGCAATTTAGAAATAATTTTTCAATTACGATTCGATAAAAAATATGTTACATAACATAATTTCGGCTTGTGGCTATCAATTACGTGGTTAGGTTTTGATTTTAACAATCTTTCATTATTACTTAATCTAAATTCGATGCTTTTTTAGTAACTTTGGTCTCATATTTGTATTGTGATACTGAGTCACTCATACTTTTAGCACTAATGAATAATAAGAAAAACAATAATAACGGCGGAGGCGATACCATCGACGGCGGTATTCAGCGTATCGAAATCGACCTTACTCGTTTCGATAACGAACCCGACTACGACCATCTCCTCGTCCTCCCCACCCGCAACCTCGTTCTCTTCCCAGGTCTTACCATCAGCTTTGAACTCGGACGTGCTGCGTCGCTCGAACTCGCGCGTCGTGCCAATGCCGAAGCGATGCCAATTGGTATTGTATGCCAAATTAATCCCGAAGTTGAATCGCCTGCCATTTCGACAGGTCTTTACAAATATGGTGTCGTTGCAGATGTCCTTAATATATTTGAACGTCCCGACGGCACGCACTCTGCTCTCGTCCGCGCACGCAACCGCTTCCGTATCCTCGGCAGAAGTGCAAATCCCGAACCCGGATTTTTGACTGTTCGCGCCAAAATGCTCAACGACGAGATGCCTATTAAAGACGATGAGTTTAAACTCGCTTGCGACGAAATCAAACGAGTGGCAAAAGATGCTCTCTCTGACTCTGACCCAAACGGCATCTTAAACGTTCTCAAGCAAAGCGCCGACGATGCGTTGCTCGTCAATTTCCTTTGTACTAATTTACCAATCGAAACAGCTACTCGCATTAAACTACTCCAGACCGGAAGTATTGTTATGCGCGCCATCGATTTACTTGGCGAACTGAATCTCTTCAGAGAGCGTGTCGACGTAACTCGCGACATTATGAAGCGAGCTCAACGCTCTATGGAAGAGAATCAAAAGAATGCATTCCTACAATCGCAGATGGAAGCTATCCGAGAAACTCTCTATGGCGATGGCGACGAATGTGATGAACTTGAGAAACGAGCGCAATTTGCCGGAATGCCCGAAAACGTAAACAAACTTTTCAATAAGGAAATCGAAAAGCTTCGTCGCTATAATCCGTCTTCGCCCGACTATTCGGTGCTATACAGCTACCTCGACACTCTCTTAAACCTACCTTGGAAGATCAAAACTCACTCTCAAATCACCTTAGAATCAGCTATCGAAGTACTCGAAAGCGACCACTACGGACTTGAGAAAGTAAAAGAGCGCATCGTTGAGCAGCTGGCTATGTTGCTCCACAACCCAATCGGGCGCTCGCCAATCATTTGCCTTGTTGGCGCTCCTGGGGTAGGCAAAACGTCTATCGGAAAATCAATTGCTCGCGCTCTCGGTCGTAAATACGAACGTGTATCTTTTGGCGGTTTGCACGACGAAGCCGAAATTCGTGGACACCGTCGCACATACATCGGTGCCATGCCCGGTCGTATTATCGATGCAATCAAACGTGCGGGCGTCAACAACCCCGTACTCCTCCTCGACGAAATTGATAAAATTGGTGCGGACTACAAAGGAGACCCGGCTGCGGCTCTCCTCGAAGTGCTCGACCCTGAGCAGAACTGCCACTTCCACGATAATTATATCGATGTAGACTTCGACCTCTCCGACGTTCTCTTCATCGCCACTGCCAACACTCTCTCGACCATCGCTCGACCTTTGCTCGACCGCATGGAAGTAATCGACATTAGCGGCTACCTCCTCGAAGAAAAAATGGAGATAGCTCGTCGACACCTCATTCCTCGTTTGCTCGAAGAGGACCGACTTGAAGCCGACGACCTAGTTATCAGCGACGACGCTCTCCGCCATATCATCAGCGACTACACTGCCGAAAGCGGTGTTCGTGCTCTTGAAAAGAAACTCGCAGCTGTCGCTCGTAAGGCAGTTCTCGCCAAGATGAAAAATGAATCATTCCCTTCTCCGGTTGAGTCTTCCGACCTCTACTCTATGCTTGGCCTAGCTCCTGTTCGCCACGACAAATACGAAGGCAACGACTTCGCTGGTGTTGTTACCGGATTAGCGTGGACAGAAGTGGGCGGTGAAATTCTCCTTGCAGAGTCGTCGCTCAGTCTTTCGAAATCTCCGGCGTTGGTGCTCACTGGCAAACTCGGCGATGTAATGAAAGAATCGGCTTCAATTGCATACCAATGGGTGAAATCGCACGCTCAAGAACTCGGCATCAACCCTGACCTCTTCGACCGCTACTCTCTCCACGTCCACTTCCCCGAAGGCGCAGTACCCAAGGATGGCCCCTCGGCAGGTATCACTATCGCTACGTCGATCGTATCGACCTTCCTTCAGCGTCGCGTAGCACCTCGATTAGCTATGACCGGTGAAATCACCCTCCGCGGACGCGTTCTCCCAGTTGGCGGTATTCGCGAAAAGATTCTTGCCGCTAAACGAGCCGGAATCACCGACATCATTATGTCGAAAGACAATAAACGCGACATCGACGATATGCAAGAGAAATATACCTCCGGACTTAACTTCCATTTCGTTCATAACGTCGATGAAGTAATCAAGCTTGCCGTGCTCAACGAACCGGTTGCCAATCCAGCCGAGCTATGAAATTTATAAAAAGACTCCTCGCCAGCCTTTGTGTATGCACAGCCTTTGTGGCTATGGCATACACAGAGCGCGAGGTGGCTATCGTCAATCCTCTAGCTCATATTTCTCTCGCCGGAACTCTCACCATTCCCGACCAAGCTCCTAAAGCGATTCTCATACTCGCAACAGGTAGCGGACAGCAAGACCGCGACGAAGAAATTATGGGGCACCGGCCATTCAAAGCCATTGCCGAACATCTAGGCTCAAAAGGATACGCTGTACTTCGGCTCGATGATCGTGGTGCGGGTAAGAGCGAAGGTAATTTTGCAAAAGCTACTGCCGACGACTTCATGAGTGACATCAATGCAGCCATCTGCTATGTTGACACTGCTTTTGCCGGATTCCCAAAAGGCGTTCTCGGACACTCTGAAGGTGGCTCGACTGCCATTCGTTGTGCCGACCGTTGTAATTTCATCATCACACTCGCCGCTCCAGCTTGGCAAGGCGACTCAATTATAATGTCGCAAGCTAGGGCTCTCGCTGTAGGTACTTTGGGAAAGTGGGATAACGAAGCTCTTCAACGAAAAATTCTCGATATCGCAAAGGGGCAACTTCCGTCTGCTATAGCCAAAGCTATGATTGTTACAGAACTTGCTAATTCGCTCGGTAATGCCGCATACATGCCCGAAGTAAAGCAACAACTCAATGCGCAAGCCGACATCATGGTATCGAAGTGGTATCGACAAATGCTGAGGTATAATCCTGAAGATGATATTAAAGCTGTAGCCGTGCCTTGGCTCGCGCTCAATGGCGACCACGATACCCAAGTGCTACCTGACAACCTCTCTACCATAGCAAAATTATCGTCTACTACCGAGACCGTTACGCTACCTGCTCACAACCACCTATTTCTTGAGTGTTCCACCGGGTTAGTTACAGAATACCAGAGTCTTACGGGCGATATTTCCGACCTTACTTTACAGACTATAGCCAACTGGCTTGACAATCAATTCAAATGAATATACTTTTCGATAGCAAAATACGCGCTGCTGCGCCCGACCTTGTGGTAATGATAGTTGAAGCCGATGTTATCAACCCACCTACCGACGACCGACTATGGGCTGAAATCATCGAGTGCCAACATCACATCCAAGCCACCACTCCAATCGAAGCCGTACGTCATCGTCCTGCCATCGATGCCACCCGAGAGGTGTACAAACGTTGTGGAAAAGACCCCAATCGCTATCGTCCGAGCGCTGAAGCTCTTTGCCGTCGTTCTGTCAAAGGTCTCGACCTCTACCGCACTCTTGCTATCATAGACCTGATAAATCTGCTATCAATGGCTACAGGACACTCTATCGGTGGATTTGACGCCGATAACATAGCAGGCGACACTCTCACCCTCGGCGTGGGCGAAAAAGATGAGCCATACGAAGCTATTGGTCGTGGCATGCTCAACATCGAAGGTCTTCCCGTATATCGCGACACCATCGGTGGTGTAGGCACTCCGACCTCTGACAACGATCGCACCAAACTTTCAGAGTCCTCTCGGCACCTTTTGATGACCATAAATATGTATGGTATCGACCCTGAGCACGACATCACTGCTATTGAATCTCTCACTCGCCGACTCCTCTCCGACTACGCCGGCGCATCAAATATAGTTACAAAAGTAATTGCAGTAAGCGATGAAAATTCTTGAAAATCAAGGTGGTGTAGACCAGCGTGTACTCTCAGCCGCCATTGACGCTCTTCGCAACGGCGACATCATTATCTATCCAACCGACACTGTCTACGCTCTCGGTTGTGATGCGCTCAACAATCGAGCCGTCGAACGACTTTGTCGAATCAAAGGTCTCAACCCGGACAAAAATTTCTTGTCGATTGTATGTGAAGATTTTTCACAAGCTGCCAACTACGCTCGTATCGACAATTTCGCTTTTAAATTACTGAAACAGTACCTCCCCGGACCTTTTACTTTTATTTTGCCGGCTGCCACTGCCCTCCCCAAGGTATTTAAAGGTCGTAAAACGGTAGGCATACGAATCCCTGATTGTGAATTAACTCGCGCTATTGCAGCCGAACTTGGCAACCCGATTCTTACCACATCGGTACCTGTCGACGATCCCGACGAATTATCATCGGCAACATCTCTCGCTTATATCTTCGAAAAATATCCAGAAGTAGTCCTCTCCATCGATGGTGGGGAAGGTGGAGTAACCCCCGGCACAATTGTCGATTGCACAGATAGCCGCGACCCTCAAGTAATCCGACAAGGAACTGCAGAATTCGAAGGTTAGTTAGCTTTTGATCGTAGTTGCTTACGAAACTCTGTTGGCGATAAGCCAAAATGATGGCGGCAAAACTTACCAAAAAATGATATACTCGGAAAGTGTTGTATCTCGGCAATCTCTTTGATACTCTTATTCGTGCTCTTAAGCAAATAACGGATATCAATTATAACATACTCGGTAATCCACGCTAGCGCTGTCTTATTGCTCACTCGCTTGCAAACCATCGACAGATATTTCGGCGACACGCACAACTCATTTGCATACCAAGAAATATCTCGCGGTTTGATTCGTGTCTTTGTCAAAAGTGCTATAAATCGCTTAAACAGCACATCCCCCCGTCGCTCTGGAGTACTTGTCTGCACAATTCTATTCTCGGTTACATTTCCCAATATCTCATACAAGGCGGCCTTCACGAGTGATACAATTATTTCTCGATGGAAAGGCAATTGCTCCATTTTATTCTTCTGGCGCAAAGTAGAGCCATAGATGATAAGCATTTTAAGACTATCTTCCTTCACTTTTATCACCGGACGCTTAGCAAAATAGAACGCTCGCTCCCAAAGTTCGCTTTCGGAAAGCTGTTCAAGTAAGCCGCGACGGGACAAACACAAGATTCCTCCCTTGAAGTCTGTACTTATCATACAATTACTCACCACATCATTAAGGCGACACACCAATATCTCATTTTTGGTTAATGTATATAGCTCTGTATTGATTTCAACCTGCAACTTTCCTTGATAACAGCCAACAATAGCAAATAAATCAAGTTGCACTGGACGCTCGGAGAAAGAGATACTTCTTAAATCTGTAATAAAAACTATATCTTTCTCGGCATACTCAGCTTTATGATAATCAACTACATGATCGAAATCAAGCTGACGAATATACTCTTGTACATCTAATTTATCCATGGCGTTATTTACTATTCACTATCGCAAAAATAGTCATTTTTTCTTATATCTAGTGGTCTTTTATTCTTTTTGCGCAGTCATAAATTCTACACCTATCCATTTTTAACCACTTTAATAGCAAAATATACCACTATTACACTCTTATATCACTAAAATCATAGCATTTTTCCCTGCTATATTTCTTGCAAAGTCCGTTGATTGTAGCGATATTTGTGCCATCATTTTTCAACTGTTTGTTATGGATAACTTTTCATATTGCACCCCAACATACTACCAATTCGGCAGCAACGCAGAAACCATGGTAGGCAAACTCACAAAAAATATCGGAGCGTCTAAAGTAATGATTGTGTTCGGCCAAAATCACGCAAAAGCGAGCGGATTACTCGACAGAATCGAAGCTTCACTATCTGAATTTGGTATCGAATACATCGAATTAGGAGGTGTAAAACCAAACCCTATCGACACGCTCGTATACGAAGGAATCATAATCGGCAGAAACGAAAAAATCGACGCTCTTATTGCCGTTGGAGGTGGATCAGTCATTGATACTGCTAAAGCAATCGCCGCGGGAATTCCTTACGAAGGCGATTTTTGGGACTTCTTCATCGGTAAAACAACCATTGAACACGCTCTACCAATCGGGACTGTACTCACCGTGCCTGGTGCTGGCAGCGAAGGATCGGGAAACTGTGTAATCACACATACCACCGATGGAGTTGCCATCAAGTTAAGCCTACGTACCGACAAAGTACTTCGTCCTTGTTTCTCGATCCTTAACCCCGAATTAACTTACACACTCTCGCTTTATCAAACCGCAGTCGGAATCGTCGACATGATGTCGCACATCATGGAGCGATACTTCACAACTACAACCGATGTCGAAGTAACCGACCGAATCGCAGAAGGTCTACTCTTGGCTCTCATTACCGAATCTCAAAATGTGATGAAAACACCCACCGACTACAACACCCGAGCTAATATAATGTGGGCAGGTACAATGGCTCACAACGGTATCGCTGGTTGCGGTCGACGCGAAGATTGGGTTTCTCACTTTATGGAACATGAAATTAGCGCTCTATATCCACAAGTAGCACACGGTGCCGGACTCGCTATCGTATTCCCTGCATGGATGACTTTTATGGCAAAACGCAAACCCGTGAAAGTGGCTCAACTCGGCAGACGCGTATTCAACATCGACGACATCGACGACCTTTCAGCTGCAATAGAAACAGTAGCCGCTCTACGTCGATTCTTTTCTGATACACTAAAAATGCCAACTAATTTCGCCGAACTTGGCATCGTCAACCCCGATATCGACACCATGGTAACACGCCTACATATAAATAAAGGAGAAAAAATCGGTGGTTACTACACGCTCTCATCTGACGACACTCGACTAATATACCGACTTATGCTCGCCGATGACTCAAAATAGACAAAAAATTTAAAATTCGTAAACTGCTGATTTTCAAACAGTATTAAAAATAAGTGATTTTTTCTTGAAAAAAGTTGTCGAAAAATTTGGAGGTTCCAAAAAAAGGTCGTAACTTTGCATCGCTTTTGAGGGATAACCCCTAAGAGCAAGAGGAGATTCGCTAGCTCAGTTGGTAGAGCACAACACTTTTAATGTTGGGGTCCTGGGTTCGAGCCC